>NZ_JBDJKW010000004.1:0-281976 GCF_039673065.1 Allobosea sp. TWI1241
CGCCACGACCGTCGCGCGTGCGGCGCCCCAGCCGCGCGAGGTGATCGGTCGCTTCTTCGCGACGATCGGCCGGCTGGAGGGCGGCGAACGCTCGAACGGGGAGGGTGCGCGATGAGGTGCGCGCTCCCGGCGTCCGCGCAGGAACTCAAGGCGCTCGCGCGTCCGCTCACGCGCGTCGAGGCCGACGGGGTCTTCGAGGGCTATGCCAGCCTGTTCCGCGTCGCCGATCTCGGCAAGGACGTGGTCGAGCCCGGCGCCTTCCGCGACAGCCTGGCGCGCCGCGGTGCCGCCGGCGTGAAGCTGCTCTGGCAGCACGACCCGGCCGAGCCGATCGGCCGCTGGCTCGACCTGCGCGAGGACGGGCGCGGCCTGCGCGTGCTCGGCCGCCTTTCGCTTGCGGTCGGCCGTGCCCGTGAGATCCACGCGCTGATGCACGACGGGGCCGTCGACGGGCTGTCGATTGGCTTCCGCACCGAACGCGCCCGTACCGAGCCGCGCACCGGGCTGCGCCGGCTGGAGAAGGTCGACCTCTGGGAGATCTCCCTCGTGACCTTCCCGATGCTGCCGCAGGCGCGTGTCGGCCGCGTCAAGGCGCGGCTCGCACCGCTGCCGGCCCATTCCTGATCCGTAACGCCCTTCAACCCCAGGAGACGTCATGACCCAGACCAGCCAGCCCCGCGAAACCAAGGCCGTCGGCGACGCCGCGCAGGCCTATGAAGATCTGCGCTACACGCTCGAGGCCTATCGTTCCGCCAATGAGGAACGCCTGACCGAGCTCGAGGGCCGCATGGGCGTCGATGCGCTGACCGACGAGAAGCTCGTGCGGCTCGACCAGGCGCTCGACGAGACCCGCCGCCGGCTCGACCGGCTGACGCTCGACAGCCGCCGCCCGGCGCTCGGCGGGGAGGAGACGGGCGCGCCGGCCGTCGCCGAGCACAAGGCGGCCTTCGACGCCTATGTCCGCCATGGCGAGGCCGGCGGCCTCAAGAGCCTGGAGGGCAAGGCGCTCTCCGCCGGCTCCGGCCCCGACGGCGGCTATCTCGCGCCGGCGACTGTCGAGAGCGAGATCCTGCGCCGTCTCGCCGCCGTCTCGCCGATCCGCGCGCTCGCCACGGTGCGCATGATCTCGGCCGGCACCTATCGCAAGGCCTTTTCCACCGTCGGCCCGGCGGCGGGCTGGGTGGCGGAAACGGCGGCCCGCCCGCAGACGGCGGCCTCGACGCTGGCCGAGCTCTCCTTCCCGGCCATGGAGCTCTACGCCATGCCGGCCGCGACCCAGACCCTGCTCGACGACGCCATCGTCGACATCGACCAGTGGATCTCCGAGGAGGTCGAGGGGGCCTTCGCCGAACAGGAGAGCGCCGCCTTCGTCTCCGGCGACGGGGCCAACAAGCCGCGCGGCTTCCTCGCCTATCCGACCGTCGCCGAGGCGAGCTGGAGCTGGGGGAACATCGGCACGCTGAAGACCGGCGTCGCCGGCGCGCTGCCGGCCTCCGCCCCCGCAGATATCCTGATCGACCTCGTCTACGCGCTGAAGGCGGGCTATCGCCAGAACGCCAGCTTCGTGATGAACCGCAAGACCCAGGCGGTGCTGCGCAAGCTGAAGGACGGCAACGGCCAGTATCTCTGGCAGCCGCCGGTCTCGGCCGGGGCGCCGGCGACGCTGCTGGGCTTCCCGGTGGCGGAGGCGGAGGACATGCCCGACATCGCCGCCTCTGCGGTCGCGATCGCCTTCGGCGACTTCCGCCGCGGCTATCTGGTGGTCGACCGGGCGGGGGTGCGCATCCTGCGCGATCCCTATTCCGCCAAGCCGCATGTGCTGTTCTACACCACCAAGCGCGTCGGCGGCGGGGTGCAGGACTTCGCTGCGATCAAGGGGCTGGCCTTCGCGGCCTGAGCCTGCTCAGCGGCTGAACCACCAGCTGTAGCTGGCATCGGGCCGGACCTGCGGCATTGCCTGCCGCGTGTTCGGCCCGGCATCCATCGCCATCAGCCGGCGGCTCGCCTCCACGATCCAGTCGTGATGCTCGCTGATCGGGGTGATCGCGGTGAAGCCGCCGCAGATCAGCCTGACGCGCGAACTCAGCGGCCCGCTCGACCAGGAGACGATGCCGACCAGATCGCGCTCGGAAGCCTTGCCGCGCAGGACCGGTCCACCGGAATCGCCGCGGCATGCGCCGGCGCCGAGCACCTCGCCACGGTGCTCGGCGTCCACCGCGACCTTGACGGTGTTGGCGGTGGTGTAGTTGCCGGCGTTCACCAGGGTCGCCTCGCGCAGCACGCGGGCGCTGCCCTTGTTCTTCTCCGAGCCGAGGCCGAACCCGGCCATGGTGACGGTCTCGCCCTGGGTGAGGCGTCCGCCCAGTTCCAGGGGGCGCAGATCGGCTGGCAGCGGCTGGGCCAACCGGACCAGCGCGATGTCGGCGCCCGGCTGGGTGCGCGGCGTCGTGCCGGGCTGGAAGCTCGGATGGGGCAGCACGGAGGCGACCTTGTGCGTCCGGTTGCGGAAGCGCCGGTCGAGGCTGATCACGCGGATCGAGCCGCCGGCCATCAGGCAATGGGCGGCGGTCAGAACCAGCTCGGAGGCGACGACGACGCCCGAGCACAACTCGCCATGGCTGGTCTCGACCCGCACGGTCGAGGCACGCACGCCGTCGGCCCCGCGCGACTGCACGCCGCCGACCACCGCCATCGCAGGCGGCGGGGCGAGCATCGTGCCGGCGAGGACGGCGAGGAGGGTGGCGCCGGAGCGCCTGGCGGGACGGGTCGTGATCGGGGCGGCCATGGCGGCACTCTATGGTTTGAGCGGAAACAGTCCAGTGGGCGCGGCGGTTCCGCTCAGCGTCCGCCGGACCAGCGTGCGGTCTCGCCCCAGCCGGTGAGGGTCCGGTCGATCCAGCCGCGCTGCGGCGCGACGAGCACGCCCTGGCTGAGCAGGCCGCATTGTCGCTTGGCCGGGCCGGTCGACCAGCTGGTCACCGCGACGACGCCGTTCCCGGCGAGCATCGGCCCGCCCGAATCGCCCTGGCAGGCGCCGGCCCCGGCGCGCTTGCCGCCGCCGGCCGGATCTGAGGCCCAGAGCAGCACGCGGCCGGGCCCATAGGGCTCGACCACCGAGAGCGCCGCCGACCGGTAGGTGCCGGTGGTGCGGGCCTCGCCTTCGCGCGAGACGCCATATCCGGCGAGCGTGATTCCTGCGCCGGCGCGCGGCTGCTGGCCGTCGAGCAGCGTCGCGGGCGCGAACCGCGCCGGCAGCGGCTCGCCGAGCCGGATCAGGGCGAGGTCGATCGAGCGCTGGCGCGCCGCGACCGCGCCGGCGTTGAAGCCGGGATGCAGCGCGATCGTCGCCGGCTCGACCAGCACCGGTTCCCCGCCTTCGCGCCAGTGGACGCGCAGCGCGGCGCCCTGCGCGCAGTGGGCGGCGGTGAGGATGGCGCGGCGCGACAGCACGATGCCGGTGCAGACCCCGCCGCGCGCATTGAGGACCATCACGGTCTCGCCCGCGAGCGGACCGCCTTCGCTGCCGCCGACGACGGCGGCAGCCGGCCCAGCGGCCAGAAGCCCGAGGCCTGCGCCGGCGACGAGGCCGGCAAATCGAATCTGCATGCCGCGGCGCATGGCGTCCTCCGTCCTCACGGAGGCGCTGGATAGCGCATCGGCGACCCGCTTCAAACCCGCAAGAGAGGGTGACCATGACGCCGCTCGCACTGACGCCGCCGGCCATCGAGCCGGTTTCGCTGCCGGAAGCCAAGGATTTCCTGCGGATTCTCGCCGATGACGAGGATAATCTGCTCGCCACGCTGGTGACGGCGGCGCGGCTTATGGTCGAGGCCGCTTCGGGCCGGATGCTGATCGACCAGCACTGGCGCATCGTCCTCGACGCCTGGCCGCGCAGCGGGCGCTTGCGCCTGCCGCTCTCGCCGGTCTCGGCCGTGGTGGCCGCGCGCGTCTACGACCGGGACGGGGGCGCGACGCCGGTGGAGGGGGAAGCACTGTCGCTCGAGCCGGGCTCCGATCCGCCGGCGATCGCGCTCGCCGGCGCACTGCCCGCGCCCGGCCGTGCCCATGCCGGGATCGAGATCGACGTGGTCGCCGGCTTCGGCCCGCTGCGTGACGCTGTGCCGGCACCGCTGCGGCAGGCGGTACTGCGGCTGGCCTGCCGCTGGTTTGAATTGCGCGGCGACGTCGCCAGCCGCGACGCGGCGCGCCTGCCCGAGGAGGTCGCCGCGCTGGTCGCCCCCTTCCGCCGGGCGAGGCTGTGAGCGCCATGACGAACGAGACCGCAAGACCGGCGCCGGTCGGCACGCTGCGCCGGCGCATGCTGCTCGAGCGCCTGGTCGCGACACCGGACGGGCTCGGAGGCGCGACCAGTACGTTCGAGACCGTCGCCGCCGTCTGGGCCCGGCTCGACTGGATCTCCGGCGAGGAGCGCTGGCTCGCCGACCGGCCGGAGCAGGCGGCGCACCAGCGCATCACCCTGCGCTGGCGCGGCGACGTCAGCGCGGGGCTGCGCCTGCGCGACGGCGCGCGAATCTTCGATATCCGGGCCATCGCCGATCCCGACGGCAGCCGGCGGCGCCTGGTCTGCCTCGTCGAGGAGGTCGGGCCATGAGCACCGCGATCTCCGCGCTGCGCCGCGCGATCCAGGCGCATCTGGCCGCCGATGCGGCGCTGACGGCGCTGATCGGCCCGGGCCGGATCCATGACGAGCCGCCGCGGGCGGCCAAGGGGGTCTACGTCGTCCATGGCGAGGTCGATGCGCAGGACTGGTCGACCGGCAGCGATCATGGCTGCGAGCAGCGCTTCGCCCTGATCGTCTGGGCCGAGGAGAGCGCCTCCGCCCGGCTGGCGCTGGACGCCGCCGGCGCGATCGTCGCTGCCCTGCGCAACGCGGCCCTGCCGCTGGACGGCCACCGCCTCGTCTCGCTGCGCTGGCTTTCGTCGCGGCTGGCGCGCGAGCCCCGCAGCCGCCTGCACCAGGTCACGCTGCGCTTCCGCGCCGTTACCGAAGACCTCTGACCGCGAAAGGACGCGCCATGGCTGCCCAGAAAGGCAAGGACCTGCTGCTGAAGGCCGCCGACCCCGGCGGTGCCTTCGTCACCGTGGCGGGGCTGCGCGCCCGCCAGATCGCCTTCAACGCCGAGACGGTCGACGTCACCCATGCCGAGTCGGCCGGGCGCTGGCGCGAGCTTCTCGCCGGCGCCGGCGTCAGGCGGGCGGCGATCAGCGGCGCCGGCATCTTCAAGGACGAGGCCTCCGACGCGCTGGTCCGCCAGATCTTCTTCGACGGCGCGATCCGCGACTGGCAGGTGATCGTGCCCGATTTCGGCACCATCACCGGGCCGTTCCAGCTCTCCTCCCTCGAGTATCGCGGCGATCACGCCGCCGAGGTCACCTTCGAGCTGTCGCTGGAATCCGCCGGCCTGCTCGTCTTCACCCTGGCCTGAGACGGAGGGCGGCATGGTCAATCGCTATCGCGGCGAGGTCGCGCTGATGGTCGAGGGGCGGGCGCTGCCGATGCGGCTGACGCTCGGGGCGCTGGCCGAGCTGGAGGCCGCCTTCGCGGTCGACAGCCTGCCGGCGCTCGGCGAGCGCTTCGTCGGCGGCCGCCTCTCGGCGCGCGACGTCACCCGCATCCTCTATGCCGGCCTGCGCGGCGCCGGCGGCGGCCTGAGCGAGGCGGAGGTCGCGGCGCTCGCCTTCGACGGCGGGCTGAACGGCGCCATCGCCGCCGCCATCGCCCTGCTGGACGCGACCTTTTCGGCGCCGGGCGACGCCCGCCCTCCCGCGCCGCCGGAGGGCTGAGCCCGCCTCCGGCGGCGGCCTTCCCCTGGGCGGAGGTGATGGCCTTCGGGCTCGGGCGGCTCGGCTGGACGCCCGAGGCGTTCTGGCGCGCCAGCCCCCACGAGATCGCTGCGGCGGCGCGCGCCTTCGATGGCGTCCGCGGCGGCCAGCCCATCGCGCGCGGCGCCTTCGAGGCGATGATGCGTGCCCATCCGGACCTGTGCGGCGACCCGTCGCTCGAAGAAGAGAGGTGATCCATGACCGAGGACGGCGAGAGCGGTCTCGAGCTGCCGGCGCTGCGCAGCATGACCAGCCTGACGCAGGAGCTGACCAAGGCATCCGACGGCTTCGGGCGGGCGATCACCACCGCCTTCTCGCGCGGCGTCGTCGAGGGCAAGCGCTTCGAGGACGTGCTGCGCAGCGTCGGCCGCTCGATGAGCGACAGCCTGCTCAAGGCGGCGCTGAAGCCGCTGCAGAGCGGCCTCACCGGCCTGCTCGGCTCAGGGCTCGGCGGACTCGCCAACCTGTTCGGCGGCGGGCTGGGCGGCGGTGCAGCCTCCTCGGTCTCCGTCTTCGCCGATGGCGGCGTCGTCGCGGCGCCGACCTATTTCGCCATGGGGCGCGGCCTCGGCCTGATGGGCGAGCGCGGGGCCGAGGCGATCCTGCCGCTCTCGCGCGGGGCCGACGGCAAGCTCGGCGTGCGCGCCGGCGGCGAGGGGCGCCGGCCGGTCAACGTCACCGTCCAGGTGCAGACCCAAGATGCCGAGAGCTTCCGTCGCTCGGAGGCGCAGGTCTCGGCCGCGATCGCGCGCGCGGTGGCGCGCGGCAGCCGCGCGCTCTGATGGCGAAAGTCCGCGAGGGAGGGCTGCGATGAGCGGGTTCCACGAGATACGCTTTCCGCTGGAGGTCGCCCGCGGCGCCCGTGGCGGTCCGGAGCGGTTGACGCAGATCGTCACGCTGGCCTCGGGCCGCGAGGTCCGCAACAGCCGCTGGGCCCAGTCCCGCCGGCGCTACGATGCCGGCTTCGGCGTGAAGACGCTGGATGCGCTGGCCGAACTGGTGGCCTTCTTCGAGGAACGGCGCGGGCGACTTTACGGATTCCGCTGGCGCGACAGGCTCGACTGGAAGAGCTGCGCGCCCTCGGCGATGCCAGAGGCGGGCGACCAGCAGATCGGCGTCGGCGACGGCACGACCCGCCTGTTCCAGCTCGCCAAGCGCTATGGCGGGCTGCATGCGCCCTATATCCGGCCGATCGCCAAGCCGGTCGCCGGCAGCGTGCTGATCGGCGTCGACGGTGTCGTGCAGGCCCAGCCCGCCGCGGTCTCCTGCGACCACGCCACCGGGCTCGTCACCTTCGCGCCCGGCCATGCGCCGGCGAGCGGTGCTCTGGTTACTGCCGGCTTCGCCTTCGACGTGCCGGTCCGGTTCGACCTCGACGCCATCGAGGTCGATCTCTCGGCCTTCGAGGCCGGCGAGATCCCCCATATTCCGATCGTCGAGATCGTCGCCTGAGGGCTCAGCCATGCGTGATCTGCCCGCCTCGCTCGCCGCGCAACTCGCCGGCGAGGCGACGACCCTGTGCCGCTGCTGGAGCTTGACGCGCCGAGACGGCGTTGTGCTCGGCTTCACCGACCATGATCGCGACCTCGTCTTCGAGGGCATCACCTTCCGCGCTGGCGCCGGGCTCGAGGCGGCGGAGACCACCGCCGAGCTCGGCTTCGCCACCGGGGGCGGCGAGGCGTCCGGGGCGCTCGCCTCCGGCGGGCTCGGCGAGGCGGAACTCGCGCGGGGCCTGTTCGACGACGCCGCGGTGAAGCTCTGGCTGGTCGACTGGCGCGATACCGCCGCGCGCACCCTGCTGGAGACCGGCTTCGTCGGCGAGGTCAGGCGCAGCGACACCGGCTTCTCGGCCGAGATGCGCGGGCTCGGCAAGGCGTTCGACGAGGAGCGGGGCGGCCTCTACACCGCCTCCTGCTCCGCCGATCTCGGCGATGCGCGCTGCGGCGTCGCACTGACCGTGGCGACGGCGAGCGTCGCAACCACGGACGGACGGCTCGGCCTGACCGCACCGGCGCTCTCGGCCTATGCCGACGGCTTCTTCAGCGCCGGGCGGCTGGTCTTCACCGCGGGCGGCAATGCCGGATTCGGCAGCGAGGTGAAGGTGCATCGCGCCGGCGGGGAGGGCGTCTCGCTGCAGCTCTGGCAGGCGGCTCCGAACCCGATCGCGCCCGGCGACGGCTTCACCGTCTCGGCCGGCTGCGACAAGCGCTTCGCCACCTGCCGCGCCCGTTTCGGCAATGCCGTCAACTTCCGCGGCTTCCCGCACCTGCCCGGCAACGACTTCATCATCGCCGGCGGCACCGACCCCGGCGCCGCGCCCTTCGACGGCGGGAGCCTGTTCCGGTGATCGCCGCCGGCGACGCCACCCGCGCCCGCATCCTCGCCGCCGCCCGCGCCTTCCTCGGCACGCCCTATCACCACCAGGCGTCGCTGAGGGGCGTGGGCTGCGACTGCCTCGGCCTGGTGCGCGGCGTCTGGCGCGAGGTTCATGGCGCCGAGCCCGAGGCGACGCCGCCCTATGCGGTCCACTGGGCCGCGCATGCCGCCGGCGAGACGCTGACCCTGGCGGCGGGGCGCCACATGCTGCCGGTCGCGCCCGCCGCGCGCCGGCCCGGCGATCTCCTGCTCTTCCGCTGGCGCGACCATCTGCCGGCGGCGCATTGCGCCATTCTGTCGAGCCCCGAGCGCATGCTGCACGCCCATGACGGTGCCGCGGTCTGCGAGGTCGCACTGTCGGGCTGGTGGCTGCGCCATCTCGCCTTCGTCTTCTCGTTCCCGGAGGTCTCGTCCTGATGGCCACGCTCGTTCTGCAGGTCGCCGGCACGGTGGTGGGCACGGCGCTCGGAGGCCCGGTCGGCGCCATGATCGGCCGGTCGATCGGCGCGATCGCCGGCGCAGGGCTCGATCGCTCGCTGTTCGGCGCCGGCGGCGGCACCCGCATCGTCGAGGGGCCGCGGCTCAGCGAGATCGAGGGGCTGGCCTCGACCGAGGGAGCGCCGATCCCGCGCGTCTACGGCCGTGCGCGCCTCGGCGGACAACTGATCTGGGCGACGCGCTTCGAGGAGGAGATCACCACCACCGTCACGCGCAGCAAGGCCGGCGGCAAGGGCGGCCAGAAGGCGCAGAAGACCTACGAGACGACCTACAGCTATTACGCCAATCTGGCGGTGGCGATCTGCGAGGGGCCGATCGCGTTCGTCCGCAGGATCTGGGCCGATGGCCGCGAGATCGACTTCAACACGGTGGCGCTGCGCATCCATCGCGGCTTCGAGACGCAGCAGCCCGATCCGCTGATCGCGGCGAAGGAGGCGGGCGCGGCTCCGGCCTATCGCGGCATCGCCTATGTCGTGCTCGAGCGTTTCCCGCTTGCCGACTATGGCAACCGCGTGCCGCAATTCGCCTTCGAGGTGGTGCGGGCGGTGCCCGGCCTCGGCGGCATGATCCGCGCGGTGACGCTGATCCCCGGCGCCAGCGAGTTCATCTACCAGCCGACGCTGGTGAACCAGGAGCCGGAGCCGGGCACCAGCATCGCCGAGAACCGCCATCAATGGCACAGCGGCACCGATGTCGACGGGGCGATCGCGCATCTGCTGGCGCTGTGCCCGTCGCTGCGCCGCATCTCGCTGGTGGTCAGCTGGTTCGGCGACGATCTGCGTGCCGGCACCTGCACGGTGACGCCGCGGGTCGAGATCGCGCAGAAGACGACGGTCGGTGAGACATGGCGGGTCGCGGGGCTGGAGCGCTGGCAGGCCCGCCTGGTTAGCCTCTCGAACGGCCGGCCGGCCTATGGCGGCACACCATCGGATGATGCGGTCATCGCGCTGATCCGTCGCCTGCGCGACGTCTACGGGCTGGAGGTCGTGCTCTACCCCTTCGTGATGATGGACGTGCCGGCCGGCAACGCCCTGCCGGATCCGCATACCGGCGCGGCCGGCCAGCCGCCCTATCCCTGGCGCGGGCGCATGAGCTGCATGCCGGCGCCGGGCCGGCCGGGCTCGCCGGACGGAACGCCGGCCTCCGCGACGCAGATCGCCGCCTTCCTCGGCACGGCCCGCGCCGCCGACTTCTCGCTCGCGGACGGGCGCGTCCTCTGCGCCGCGCAGGATGACTGGGGCTTCCGCAGGGCGGTGCTGCATGCAGCGATGCTAGCCAGGGCCGCCGGCGGCGTCGCGGGCTTCGTCATCGGCTCCGAACTGGTCGGACTGACGCGGGTGCGCAGCGCGCCGGGCGTCTACCCGATGGTCGAAGGCCTGGTCGATCTCGCCGCCGAGGTCCGGTCGATCCTGCCTGCGCCGACTGCGCTGGTCTATGCGGCGGACTGGACCGAATACGGCGCCCATGTCCTGGCCGGCGGCGACGAGGTGCGCTTTCCGCTCGATCCGCTCTGGGCGAGCCCGGATATCGACGCGATCGGCATCGACTACTATCCGCCGCTCAGCGACTGGCGCGACACGCCCGACCATGCCGACGCCGCGCTGGCGCGGGGAGCGAGCGATCTCGCCTATCTGCGTGACCGGCTGACGGCGGGTGAGGCCTATGACTGGTATTACGCCTCGTCCGGCGAGCGGCAGGCGCAGATCCGCCGGCCGATCACCGACGGCGCCTATGGCAAACCCTGGGTCCATCGGCCCAAGGATCTGCCGAACTGGTGGCGCAACCGCCATGTCGAGCGTGTCGGCGGCGTCGAGCGGGCCATGCCCACCACCTGGCTGCCCGGCTCCAAGCCGATCTGGCTGACCGAGATCGGCTTGCCGGCAGTCGACAAGGGCGGCAATTCTCCCAATGTCTTTCCCGATCCGAAATCGGTCGACGGCGGTTATCCGCATTTTTCCACGCGCGTGCGCGACGATCTCGTCCAGGCGCGTGGGCTGGAGGCGATCCTCTCCGGCTTCGATCCGGCGCTGCCGGGTTTCCATCCCGCTCGCAACCCAGTCTCGCCGGTCACCGGCCTGCGCATGGTCGATCCCGCCAACATCTATGTCTGGACCTGGGATGCGCGGCCGTTCCCCGCCTTTCCCGACCTGATCTCGGTCTGGGCCGATGGCGGCAACTACGACACCGGCCACTGGATCAACGGACGGCTGGAAGGCACGCCGCTCGACCGGCTGATCCGCGCGGTCCTGGCCGATTACGGCCTGCCCGCCGCCGACGAGATCGCGGTCGATGGCTTCCTCGACGGCTACGTGCTCGACCGGCCTCTCTCGGCACGGCAGGTGTTGGAACCGCTGGCGCACGCCTATGGCTTCGATGC
Source organism: Allobosea sp. TWI1241 (assembly GCF_039673065.1). Taxonomy (NCBI): domain Bacteria; kingdom Pseudomonadati; phylum Pseudomonadota; class Alphaproteobacteria; order Hyphomicrobiales; family Alloboseaceae; genus Allobosea; species Allobosea sp. TWI1241. The sequence continues at coordinate 11,096 of NZ_JBDJKW010000004.1, forward strand.
GACCATGACCTCCGGGCGGCTGCGCTTTCGCGGGCGCGCCGGGGCTGTGGTCCGCCATCTGACCGCGGACGATATCGTGCCTGACCGCGAGGGACGGCCCTACGAGATCAGGCGCGCGGAGGAGAGCGAGCTGCCGCGCGAACTCAGGCTGGCCCATATCGACGGCGACAACGGCTATCGCCGTGCCGCCGCGCGCTCGCGCCGGCTGGCCGGTGGGGCCCGGCGCGAAAGCGCCGTCGACACCGCGATCGTGACGCGCCGGGCCGAGGGCCAGCGTCTCGCCGATCAGCGCCTGCAGGAACTCTGGGCCGGGCGCGAGACGCTGGAGATCGCCCTGTCGCCGCGGCTGATCGCGCTGGAGCCGGGCGATGTCGTCTCGCTCGATGTCGACGGGCGCCCACGGCTTTTCCGCCTGACGCGCATCGCCGACGGTGCGGTGCGCATGGCGAGCGCCCGGGCCGTCGAGCCGGCGATCTATGCGCCCGCTCCGGTCGCCAGCGATACCGGGACCAAGCCGCATGTCGTGCCGCGCGTCGCCGGGCGGCCGGACGCGCTGCTGTTCGACCTGCCGCTCGCGCTCTCCGAGCCGCCGGCGCTGCTCTTGCTGGCGGCGCAGGCCGATCCCTGGCCCGGTGCGCTGGCGGTCTGGCGTGCCGCGGCGGACCTGCCCTTCGAGCTGGCGGGCCTGGTCGAGACGCCCTCGATCATGGGCGAGACGCTGAGCGCGCTCGGTCCGGGGCCGCTCTGGCGCGGCGATCGCCTTGGCGCGGTCGATATCCGGTTGCGCGGCGGCATTCTCGCCTCCGTCGACTGGGTTGCGGCGCTCGGCGGCGCGAATGCGTTTGCCCTGATCGACGCGGCCGGCATGGTCGAGATCGTCACCGCAGCGCGTGCCGAGCTGATCGGGGATCGCAGCTTTCGCCTGTCGGGCCTGCTGCGCGGGCTCGGCGGCTCGGAGGCGATGGCGTCGCGGCATCTGCCAGCGGGGGCCCGGGTCGTGGTGCTCGACGGGGCGGCGCTCCCCCTCGCGACGCGTCTCGACGATGTCGGCCGCCACTGGCGCTATCGCGTCGGCCCCGTCACGGCCGACATCGCGATGCGCGAGCTTTCCGCGACGGTCGGCGCGGCGGCGCTGCGGCCGCTGGCGCCGGTCCATCCCAAGGCGCGGCGCGGGCCGGACGGCGTGCGCCTGAGCTGGATCCGCCGGACGCGGACCGGCGGCGATTCCTGGGAACTGGCCGAGGTGCCCCTCGGGGAGACGTCCGAGCGCTACAGGATCGTCATCCACCGCGACGGTGCGGCGATCCGGACCATCGAGACCGATACGCCGGTCTTCGACTATGCGCAGGCGACCGAACTCGCCGATTTCGGCCAGAAGCAGGCCCTGCTCGACGTCGCGATCGCGCAGATCGGGGCGGTCACGGGGGAGGGCGAGCGCTGGCGCGGCGAGGTCGCGGTGCGCTGAGCGACGTTCGGGCGCAGGGCATGCCGCAGTGCATTCATGGACCATTCACGCGCCGCGCGATAGCCACGGGGACCATGCTGCTCGCCCCGACTTCAGCGTTGTTCGCCGCCGTGAGCCTGTCCGTATCGCCGGTGTCGCCGGTCGATGCGGCGGCCCCGGTCGCCTGCCTCTCCGCGGACGAGACGCGCGAGGCGGTGACTGCGGGCCAGGTCATGCAGCCGGCGCTCGCCTCCCGCCACGCCCGCGACGCGGCGCCCGGCGAGGTCGTGCGCATCAGCCTGTGCCGGCAGGGCGAGAGCTTCGTCTATGTCGTGACCACCCTGAAGCGCGACGGGCGCGTCGCACGGGTGACGCTCGACGGACATTCGGGCAAGGTGTCCGACATCCGCTGAGGCGGACACCGTGATCCTGGCACCCTGACGGAGACATCAAGCCGTGCGACTGCTCGTCGTCGAGGACGACAAGGACCTCAACCGCCAGATCGTCAGCGCGCTCGAGCATGCGGGCTACGCGGTCGACAAGGCCTTCGATGGCGAGGAAGGGCTCTATCTCGGCGATACCGAGCCCTATGACGCCGTGATTCTCGATCTTGGCCTGCCGAAGATCGATGGCGTCTCGGTGCTGCAGGGCTGGCGCCGCGAGGGCAAGACCATGCCGGTGCTGATCCTCACCGCCCGCGACCGCTGGAGCGACAAGGTCGCCGGCTTCGATGCGGGCGCCGACGATTACGTCACCAAGCCCTTCCACGTCGAGGAACTGCTGGCCCGCGTCCGTGCGCTGCTGCGCCGTGCCGCCGGGCACGCCACCTCCGAGCTGGTCTGCGGCCCCGTCAGGCTCGACACACGCGCCAGCCGCGTCGTCGTCGACGGCAACCCGATCAAGCTCACCTCCCACGAATACCGGCTGCTGGCCTATCTGATGCACCATCAGGGCCGGGTGGTGTCGCGAACCGAGCTGGTCGAGCATCTGTACGACCAGAATTTCGATCGCGATTCCAACACGATCGAGGTCTTCGTCGGCCGCCTGCGCAAGAAGCTCGGCGTCGACGTCATCGAGACCGTCCGCGGTCTGGGATACATCGCCGCGGCGAAGGACTGAGCCGGCATGGCCGTCCGCCGGCAGCGCTTCTCGCTGGGCAGCCGCCTGTTCCTCTCGGCGGTGATCTGCTGCGCGCTGGTGCTGGCTTTGGCCGGCGCCGGACTGACCACCTTCTATCGCCGCTCGGCCGAGCGCGGCTTCGACGAGCGGCTGAGCGTCTACATCAAGGAACTCGTCGCCGATCTGGCGGCGCCGCCCGAGACCGAGCGCCAGACGATCGGCGACCTCGGGGAGCCGCGCTTCGACCTGCCGCTCTCCGGCTGGTACTGGCAGATCATCCGCCTCGACGGCGAGCGGCCGGTGGTGCGGACCTCGCGCTCCCTGGTCGGCGGGCAATTGCCCAAGCTGCTCGACCGCAAGCTGGAGCCCAACCAGCGCGGCCTGCGCGAAAGCTACATCCTCGGCCCGGACGACCGGCGACTGCGCATTCTCGAACGTGAGATCGACGTCGGCGAGGACGGGCGCTTCACGGTCGGCGTCGCGGCGCCTGCCGACGAGATCGACGAGGATATCCGCGAGTTTCGCTTCGCGTTGACCCTGACCTTCCTCTTCCTCGGCTTCGCCCTGGTGATCTCGACGATTGCCCAGGTCCGCTTCGGCTTGCGCCCGCTGGTGCGGCTGCGGGCGCAGGTGGGCGCGGTGCGCACCGGCGAGAGCGCGCGGATCACCGGCACCTACCCGCCCGACCTCGCGCCGCTGGCGGGCGAGCTCAACCAGCTCATCGATGCCAATCGCGAGATCCTGGAGCGGGCGCGCACCCAGGTCGGCAACTTGGCCCATGCGCTCAAGACGCCGCTCAGCGTGATGCGCAACGAGGCCGAGGCCGCCGACGACGCGCTGGCGCAGACGGTCCGCCACCAGACGACGATCATGCGCGACCAGGTCCAGTATTATCTCGACCGCGCACGGGCGGCGGCGCTCTCGGGTGCACTCGGCGGCGCCACGGAGATCGCCCCGTCGCTCGACGCCCTCATTCGCACCTTCGGCAAGATCACGCGCGATCGCGCCGTCGCCGGCAGCCATGCGGTGCCCGAAGGCGTGCGCTTCCGCGGCGAGAAGCAGGATCTGGAGGAAATGCTCGGCAACCTGCTCGACAATGCCTTCAAATGGGCGCGGCATCGCGTCACGGTCGCGCTCGCCCCCGAAACGGACTGGCCGGAGGGACGGCTGTCCCTGCTGATCGACGATGACGGGCCGGGCCTGCCGGACGAGGCGCTGGCGGAGGTGCTGAAGCGGGGCCGCAGGCTCGACGAAACCACGCCCGGCTCGGGGCTCGGGCTCTCCATCGTCGTCGACCTCGCCAAGCTCTATGGTGGCGGGGTCTCGCTGGAGCGCTCGCCGCTGGGTGGCCTGCGCGCGCGGCTGGTTCTGCCGGTTGTTTGATGGGCGACAAGGCGCGCGTGACCGTTTGTCGCCATCTTGGGACATGAAGCTGGCGAGGCGATTGGCTATGAACGCACGATGCTGATCTGGATCATCTTTGCGCTCATGACCGGGGCGAGCGTGCTGGCGGTGCTCTGGCCGCTGGGCCGCCGCCAGCCGGCGCTCTTCGCCGATACGGCCGGGGCGACCGCGCTCTACCGCGCGCAGCTCGCCGAGATCGACCGCGATCTCGGCCGGCGGATGATCGGCGAGGGCGAGGCCGCGGCCGCGAAGGCCGAGGCCGCGCGGCGCCTGCTGCGGGCCGCCGATGCCGAGCCCGCTCCCGAGGGCGAGAGCGAGCCTTCGCTGCGCCGCCGCCGCGCGGCCTCGGCGATCGCGCTCTCCTGCGTCCCGCTCGTCGCGCTGCTGATCTATGGCGCGCAGGGCTCGCCGACGCTGCCCGACCAGCCGCTCGCTGCCCGCCTCAAAGGCAGCCCGAACGGCCAGGACTTCGGCATCGCGGTGGCGCGCATCGAGGCGCATCTCGCCGCCAACCCCTCCGACGGCAAGGGCTGGGCCGTGCTGGCGCCGGTCTATCTGCGCATCGGCCGCTATGATGACGCCGCCAAGGCCTTCGCCTCGGCGATCCGCCATGGCACGCCCAGCGCCGAGCTTCACGCCGGCCAGGCCGAGGCGATGATCCTCGCCGCTGGCGGCGTCGTCACCGCCGCGGCCCGCGAGGAACTCGCCGCCGCGACGCGGCTCGAACCGGCCAATCCCCGCGCGCGCTTCTTCCTCGCCATCGCCCAGGAGCAGGACGGCGACGCCGGCAAGGCGATCGCCGCCTTCAAGGCGCTTCTGGCAGACGCTCCCAAGGACGCGCCCTGGGCCGCGGCCGTGCGTTCGCGGCTGTCGCAGCTCGAGGCGCGGCCCGATCCGGATGCGGCGGCCGCCATCGCCGCGATGCCGCAGGGCGACCGCGACACCGCCATTCGCGGCATGGTCGAAGGCCTCGCCGCGCGCCTGGCGGAATCCGGCGGAACCCTGCCGGAATGGAGCCGCCTGATCCGCTCGCAGATGGTGCTGGGCGACAAGGAAGCGGCCGGGCGCTCGCTCGCCACGGCACGCCAGCGGCTGGCAGAGGACAAGGCCGCACTCGACGCGCTGGCGGCGCTCGCCGCCGAGACCGGGCTGAAGGAGGCCGCACAGTGAGCGTCCAGTCCGGTTCGCCCGTTATGCCGGCGCGCAAGGGCATGACCCGCAAGCAGCGCCGCCTGGTGATGATCGGCGCGGCCGGCCTCGTTCTCGCCGTCGCGGCGGGGCTCGTCGCCTATGCGCTGCGCGACAGCATCGTCTTCTTCTACGGCCCCACCGAGATCGCCGAGAAGGGCGTGGCGCCAGGCACCCGCCTGCGCCTCGGCGGACTGGTCGAGGCCGGGTCGGTCCAGCGCGGCCCGGGCCAGGAGGTGCGCTTCGCCGTCACCGATTCCAAGACCGTGATGACGGTGCACTATAGCGGCCTACTGCCGGATCTGTTCCGTGAGGGGCAGGGCGTGGTCACCGAGGGTGTCTTCGAGGGGGGCACGCGCTTCAAGGCCGATTCCGTCCTCGCCAAGCACGACGAGAATTACATGCCGCGCGAGGTCGCGGACACGTTGAAGAAGCAGGGACACTGGCAGCCGGGCGAGGACAAGCCGGGCGCCGGCACCGCTCCGGCGGCGAAGTGACGGAGCCAGCATGATCGTCGAAATCGGCCATTTCGCGCTGGCGCTCGCCCTCGGTGTCGCCGCGGTGCAGATGGTGGTGCCGCTCTGGGGCGTCAGCCGGCAGGACCCGGCGCTCGCGGCCGTCGGCCCCGCCGCGGCGGTCGCCTGCTTCGTGCTGGTCGCCATCGCCTTCGGCTGCCTGACGGCGTCCTATGTCCTTTCCGACTTCTCGGTCGAGAACGTCGCGTCCAATTCGCATTCCGCCCAGCCGCTGCTCTACAAGCTGACCTCCGTCTGGGGGAACCATGAGGGCTCGCTGCTGCTCTGGGTGCTGATCCTGGCGCTGTTCGGCGCGCTGGTCGCGCTCTCCAAGCGCTCGCTGCCGCCGCGGCTACGTGCCGGCGCGCTGGCGGCGCAGGGCTGCGTCACCGTGGCCTTCCTGCTCTTCACGCTGCTGACCTCGAACCCGTTCCGCCGGCTCGTCCCGGCCCCGGCCGAGGGGCAGGACCTCAACCCGCTGCTCCAGGATCTCGGCCTCGCGATCCATCCGCCGCTGCTCTATGTCGGCTATGTCGGCTTCTCGATCACCTATGCCTTCGCGGTCGCGGCGCTGATCGACGGGCGCATCGACGCCGTCTGGGCGCGCGCCGTGCGGCCCTGGACGCTGCTGGCCTGGACCTTCCTGACGCTCGGCATCTCGATGGGCTCCTACTGGGCCTATTACGAGCTCGGCTGGGGCGGCTGGTGGTTCTGGGACCCGGTCGAGAACGCCTCGCTGATGCCCTGGCTCGCCGGCACGGCGCTGATCCATTCGACCGTGGTGATGGAGAAGCGCGACGCGCTCAAGGTCTGGACGATCCTGCTCGCGATCCTGACCTTCTCGCTCTCGCTGCTCGGCACTTTCGTGGTGCGCTCGGGCGTGCTCACCTCGGTGCATTCCTTCGCCACCGACCCGCAGCGCGGCCTGTTCATCCTCGCCATTCTGGTCTTCTTCGTTGGCGGTTCGCTGGCGCTGTTCGCCTGGCGGGCGCCGCTGCTCAGGCAGGGCGGGCTGTTCGCGCCGGTGTCGCGGGAGAGCGCGCTGGTCGTCAACAACCTCTTCCTCGCCACGGCCTGCGCCACCGTCTTCGTCGGCACGCTCTACCCGCTGGTGCTGGAGATGCTGACCGGCGACAAGATCTCGGTCGGCCCGCCCTTCTTCAACGCGACCTTCGTGCCCGTGCTGGTGCCGCTGCTGCTGCTGCTCCCGCTCGGCCAGACGCTCGCCTGGAAGCGCGGCGACCTGCTGGGCGCGGCCCAGCGGGCGCAGGTGGCCTTCGGCATCAGCGTGCTCGCCACCATCGCGCTGCTCGCCCTGACCCGCGGCGGGCCGGTGCTGGCCCCGCTGGGTGTCGGCCTCGGCGTCTTCCTGATCCTCGGCTCGCTCTGGGATGTCGGCGAGCGCGTCATCGGCCGGGCCAGCGGCCTCGGCGCCGTCTGGTCGCGTGCCGTCGGCCTGCCGCGCTCGGTCTGGGGTACCGCGCTCGCCCATGCCGGCATCGGCGTCAGCGTCATCGGCATCGCCGCCACCGCCTGGAGCACCGAGGCGATCGGCACGCTCAAGCCCGGCGAGAGCCTGACCAGCGGCCGCTACACCGCGACGCTGATCTCGCTGACCCCGCGCACCGGCCCGAATTATCGCGAGGACGTCGCCCGCTTCCGCGTCGTGACGCGCGACGGGCGCGAGCTCAAGCCCGTCGAGGCGATGAAGCGGTTCTATATGGCGCGCGGCATGCCCACCACGGAGGCCGGCATCCGCACCCGCGGCACTGGCCAGGTCTATGTCAGCCTCGGCGAGCCGCAGGGCGACGGCGCGATCGCGGTTCGCCTCTACGACAAGCCGCTGGTGCTGCTGATCTGGATCGGCTCGCTGATCATGGCGGCCGGCGGCCTGCTCTCGCTGACCGACAGGCGCTTCCGCGTCGCCGCGCCGCATCGCGCGAGTGCGGTGCGTGCCGTGCCACAGCCCGCGGAGTGACCGCCTTGCGTCGCGTTCTCCTGCCGCTGCTCGCCTGCCTCGCCCTCGCGGGGCCGGCGCTCGCCCTGCAGCCCGACGAGCTGCTGAAGGACCCGGTGCTGGAGAAGCGCGCGCGCAGCCTGTCCTCGGGCTTGCGCTGCCTGGTTTGCCAGAACCAGTCGATCGACGACTCTGATGCGCCGCTGGCGCGCGACCTGCGGGTGCTGGTGCGCGAGCGCCTGGTCGCCGGCGACAGCGACCAGGCGGTGATCGACTTCGTGGTGGCACGCTATGGCGACTTCGTGCTGCTGAGCCCGCCGGTCAACGGCCGCACCATCCTGCTCTGGGGCGCGCCTTTCGGCATCCTGGCGCTCGGCATGGTCTTCCTCTGGCGCCGTCGCCGAACCACCGTCGAGCCGGCCGCCGGCACGCCGGCGCTGAGCCCGGAGGAAGAGCGCCGCCTCGCCGAACTCGTCGACCGCGAACGCGATTAGGCTCCCCGCCGCAACCTTACGAAAACGTCATGCGCGGGCGAAAGCCGCGTAAGGCGCCGGGCATCATGGTCAGTCTCGAGAAAGCAGGAAGCCCCCCTGCCTTCAGCAGCGAGATGAGACCATGACCGAGATCGACACCGACCTGAACACGCGCGCTGCCGGCAAGCCTGCCACGGCCCGCTCCATCCTCAAGCGCGGCGCGATCGTCGCCGGCGCCGCCACCCTCAGCATCGGCCTGATGGCAGGGCTTGCCGACAGCTTCCTGACCCAGCACGGCGCCGCCAACGCCCAGCCGATCCAGCTCTCCGGCGTGCAGTCGCAGCTTCCCTCCTTCGCCGACGTGGTCGAGCAGGTGAAGCCGGCCGTCGTCTCGGTGCGCGTCACCACCCGTGTCGCAACCACCGGCGCCGAAGAGGGCGGCGAGGTCGAGGGCCTGCCGCCCGGCCACCCGCTGGAGCGCTTCTTCCGCCGCTTCGAGGAGCAGGGCCAGGGCGCCGGCCGCCGCCAGCAGCAGCCGGAGCGCCGCGCAATGTCGCAGGGCTCGGGCTTCTTCATCAGCCAGGACGGCTATGTCGTGACCAACAACCACGTCGTCGCCGACGCGGCCGAGGTCCAGCTCGTCACCGACGCCGGCAAGACCCTGTCGGCCAAGGTGGTCGGCACCGACCCGCGCACCGACCTCGCTCTGCTCAAGGTCAACGAGGCGGGCAGCTATCCCTTCGTCAAGCTGGCGCCGGCCAAGCCGCGCATCGGCGACTGGGTGATGGCGGTCGGCAACCCGTTCGGCCTGGGCGGCACCGTCACCGCCGGCATCGTTTCGGCCCAGGGCCGCGACATCGGTTCCGGCCCCTATGACGACTTCCTGCAGATCGACGCGGCGGTGAACCGCGGCAATTCGGGCGGCCCGACCTTCAACCAGAGGGGTGAGGTCGTCGGCGTCAACACCGCGATCTACTCGCCGTCCGGTGGCAATGTCGGCATCGCCTTCGCCATCCCGGCGGCGACGGTCAACAGCGTCGTCGAGCAGCTCAAGGAGCACGGCTCGGTCGCCCGCGGCTTCATCGGCGTCCAGATCCAGCCGGTCACCGCCGAGATCGCCGACGCCATCGGCCTCAAGGAGCCGAAGGGCGCCCTGATCGCCGAGGCGCAGGCCAACGGACCGGCCGCCAAGGCGGGGCTGCGCCGCGGCGACACCATCGTGGCCGTCAATGGCGAGAAGGTCGCCGACGCCCGCGACCTGTCGAAGAAGATCGCGACCTTCGCGCCCGGCACGAAGACCACGATCACCGTCTGGCGCGACGGCCGCGAGCGCGAGATCAGCTTCGAGGTCGGCCGCCAGCCGGCGGCCTGACCCGGAGCGAGACCGACGCGGCGGGCTCCTGAAGTCGCGTACGAAAGGAGCCTGCCGGGTCGCGGTGTCCTCCCGGCTGTCACGTCGCCCCCCGCCGGGAGGCACCCGTCATCGCGGCAGGCCGGTCCATCAGAACCGGCCTGCCGTTTTCCGCTTTCGTGAGGTAACCTGCCGCCATGCGACTCCTCATCGTCGAAGACGACGCCGAAGCTGCGGCCTATCTCGTGAAGGCCTTCCGCGAGGCCGGCCATGTTCCCGACCACGCCGCCGACGGGCTCCAGGGCTACGCCATGGCGCAGGGCGGCGGCTACGACGTGCTCGTGGTCGACAGGATGCTGCCGCGCATGGACGGGCTTTCGATGATCCGCTCCCTGCGCGAGCAGGGCGAGACCGTGCCGGCGCTGATCCTCTCGGCGCTGGCGCAGGTCGACGACCGGGTGAAGGGCCTGCGCGCCGGCGGTGACGACTACCTGCCCAAGCCCTATGCCTTCTCCGAGCTGCTGGCCCGCGTCGAGGTGCTGGCGCGCCGCCGCAGCGCACCCGCCGCCGAGCCGACCAGCTATCAGGTCGGCGACCTGCTGCTCGACCGGCTGGCCCATCGCGTCACCCGCGCCAGCGAGGAGATTTCCCTGCAGCCGCGCGAGTTCCGCCTGCTCGAATACCTGATGAAGCATGCCGGCCAGGTGGTGACGCGCACCATGCTGCTCGAGAACGTCTGGGACTATCATTTCGACCCGCAGACCAACGTTATCGACGTGCACGTCTCGCGGCTGCGCGCCAAGGTCGACAAGGGCTTCGAGCACCCGATGATCCATACGATCCGCGGCGCGGGATACGTGATCCGTGACGCGGCCCGCTGAGACGCCGGCGCCCGCGGTGCGGCAGAGCTTCCTGCCCAATCTCGTGCGCACCACCGCCTTCAAGCTGACGGCGTTCTATCTCGTCGTCTTCGCGGTCTTCGCCATCGCGATCCTTGGCTATGTCGCCTGGAACGCCCGCAGCCTGCTCGACGCGCAAATCCGTTCGACGATCGACGCCGAGATCCAGGGCCTGGCCGAGCAGCAGCGCATCGGCGGCATCCGCCGTCTGGTGCAGGCGATCGAGCGCCGCTCGCGCGGGCCCGGCGCCTCGCTCTATCTCGTGGTGACGCCGCTCGGCGAGCGCGTCGCCGGCAACATCGAGGCGCTGCCGCCCGGCACGCTCGACCAGCCCGGCGAGAGCGAGATCGAATATGCCCGCTCCTCCGATGCGCTCGACCGGATCAACCACGCCATCGTGCGGGTCTTCATGCTGCCCGCCGGCTTCCGGCTGCTGGTCGGCCGCGACGTCGAGGAGCGCGAGCGCCTGCGCGTCGTGATCCTGCGCGCCGCCGGCTGGTCGCTTCTGCTGGTAATCGTGCTCGGCTGCTTCGGCGGCTGGTTCGTCGCCAGGCGCGTGCTCAACCGCATCGACGGCATGACCGACAGTGCCCGCGCCATCATGGAGGGCGATCTCAAGGGCCGGCTCGCCGTCGCGGGCACCGGCGACGAGCTCGACCGGCTCGCCCTCAACCTCAACGCCATGATGGACCGCATCGGCGAGCTGATGAGCGGCATGCAGCAGGTCTCCGACAACATCGCCCACGACCTGAAGACGCCACTCACCCGCCTGCGCAACCGCGCCGAGGAGGCGCTGCGCACCGCCGACACGCCGGAGGAGCTGCGCACCGCGCTCGAGGGCACGATCGACGAGGCGGACGGGCTGATCCGCGTCTTCAACGCCCTGCTGATGATCGCCCGGCTCGAAACCCGGCAGATCAGCGACAGCATGGTGCGGCTCGATCTGGCCGAGCTGGTGGACGGGCTGGGCGAGCTCTACGAGCCGCTGGCGGAGGAGGCGGGGCTCGCGCTCTCCGTCACCGTCGAGCCGGGCCTCGCGCTCGACGGCAATCGCGAGCTGATCGGCCAGGCGCTGGCCAATCTCGTCGACAACGCCATCAAATACGGCCGCCCCGAGGGCGATGCGCCGGCCGTCGTCGCCGTCTCGGCGCGGCGCGACGGGCCGGATGTCGAGATCGCGGTCGGCGACCATGGCGCCGGCATCCCCGAGGCCGACCGCGACCGCGTGCTTGAACGCTTCATCCGCCTCGACAAGAGCCGCAGCAAGCCGGGCTTCGGCCTGGGCCTCGCCTTGGCATCGGCGGTGGCGCATCTGCATGGCGGCGCGATCCGCCTGTCCGACAACGCGCCGGGCCTGCGGGTCGCGATGCGGTTGCCAGCGGCGGCCGCGCCTGTGGACAGGGGTGAGCCCGGCACGTCTGCGGGCTCGACATCGCCGCCGGAGCCGGCAGGGTTCCACTCGGCCTGATGCGAGGCCGGCCGGCAGGGGGAGCGAGCCTTGGCTGACGCATTACATGAGCGCCTGACCGGCGCGCCGGTGCTGCCGGCTCGGGCGCAGGCCGGGACGCTGGTGGCGCGCGAACTGCTGGAGCGCCTGCACGACGCCGAGGCGGGCGCGGCGCTCGCCGCCCATTTCGCAGCGCATGCAGCCTCCCGCGATCTCGTCGCCGGCCTGCTGGCGCATTCCCCCTTCCTGACCCAGATCATGCGGCGCGATCCGGCCGGGCTGCTGGCTTCGCTGACCACCGCGCCGGAAGCCCGCCGCGATGCGCTGCTCGCGGGCGTCGCTCGCTTCGGCACGCCCGAGACCGCCACCGCCGAGCTGATGCGCGAGCTCCGCCGCTTCCGGCAGGCGATGGCGCTGCTGGTCGCGCTCGCCGATATCGGCGGCGTCTGGTCGGTCGAGACCGTAACCGCGGCGCTGAGCGCCACGGCCGACATGGCGGTGAAGCTCGCGACCGAGCATGTGCTGCAGCAGGCGGCGGGTCTCGGGCGCATCACCCTGCCGGACCCGGCAGAGCCCGGCGCGGGCTCCGGCCTGGTCGTGCTGGCGCTCGGCAAGCACGGCGCCGGCGAGCTCAACTACTCCTCCGACATCGACATCGTCGTCTTCTTCGATCCCGAGGCGGCGGAGGCGGCCGGCGTCGCCGAGCCGACCAGCTTCTTCGTCAAGCTGACCCAGCAGATCGCCCGCATCATCCAGGAGCGCACGCCGGACGGCTACGTCTTCCGCGTCGACCTGCGGCTGCGGCCCGACCCGGGCTCGACACATGTCGCCGTCGCCCTGCCGACCGCCTATGCCTATTACGAGACGGTCGGCCAGAACTGGGAACGCGCCGCGATGATCAAGGCCCGGCCCGTCGCCGGCGACCTCGCGCTCGGCCGGCGCTTCATCGCCGATCTCGCCCCCTTCATCTGGCGGAAGTACTTCGACTTCGCCGCGATCGCCGACATCCATGCGATGAAGCGACAGATCCAGTCGGTGAAGGGCTTCGAGACGCTCGCGGTGCCCGGTCATAACGTCAAGCTCGGCCGCGGCGGCATCCGAGAGATCGAGTTCTTCGTGCAGACGCAGCAGCTGGTCTTCGGCGGCCGGCGGCCGGCGCTGCGCGGGCCGCGCACGCTGGAGATGCTGGCCGAGCTCACCAATGAGGGCTGGATCGGGCCGCAGGCGCGTGACGAGCTCGGCGCCTCCTATCGCTGGCTGCGCACCATCGAGCACCGGCTGCAGATGCGCCATGACGAGCAGACGCAGACGCTGCCGACCGAGGCCGGCGATCTCGAGGCCTTCGCGCGCTTCTGCGGCTATGCCTCCGCCAAGGCCTTCGGCAAGGACCTCGCCGCCCATGCCAAGCGGGTCGAGGGGCATTACGCGCTGCTGTTCGAGGATGCGCCGAGCCTGGCGAGCGAGGCCGGCGCGCTGTCCTTTACCGGCACCGAGAACGATCCCGAGACGCTGGAGACGCTGCGCAAGCTCGGTTTCCGCCAGCCCGCCGTCGCGGCGGAAACCGTGCGCGGCTGGCATTTCGGCCGGCGCGCCGCGGTGACCAGCGCCCGCGCCCGCGAGGTGCTGACCGAACTGACGCCGGCGCTGCTGGTGGCGCTCGGCCGCACCACCGATCCGGACGGCGCGCTCGCCCATCTCGATAACGCCTTCGTGCGCATGCCGGCGGCGGTCGAGCTGCTGACGCTGCTGCGCTCGCACGAGTCCCTGCTGGCGATCTTCGCCGAGATCCTCGGCAGCGCGCCGCGGCTGGCCAAGGTCGCGGCGCTCTATCCCCATGTGCTCGATACGGTGATCGATCCCGCCTTCCGCACGCCGGGCCAGGATGCCGCGCTGGTGGTGCGCCGGGTGCGGGCGATGGTCGGCACGCCGCCGCCCAGCGTCGAGGACGGGCTGGACCGCATGCGCGACGCGGCCCGGCAGGAGAACTTCCTCGTCGGTGCGCGGCTGCTCTCTGGCGTCGTCAGCGCCGAGCAGGCGGCGCAAGGCTATGCCGCCGTGGCCGAGGCCTGCCTCGCCGTCGCCTTCAGCGATACGCGCAGCGCCTTCGCGACAGAGCACGGCGTGGTGCCGGGGGCGGAAGCGGTCGTCGTCGGCCTCGGCCGCCTCGGCGCCGGTGAGCTGACCCCATCCTCCGATCTCGACCTGATGCTGGTCTACGACCGGCCGGACGACAGCGAGGCCAGCGACGGCGCCCGCGCGCTCGACCCCGTCACCTGGCATGTCCGATTCACCCAGCGTCTCGTCGCGGCCCTCACCGCGCCGACCCGGCGCGGCTCGCTCTATCAGGTCGACATGCGGCTGCGGCCCTCGGGCAACAAGAGCCCGGCGGCGACGCAGTTCTCGGGGCTCGTCGCCTATCACCAGGGCGAGGCCGAAATCTGGGAGGAGATGGCGCTGACCCGGGCGCGGGTGGTGGCGGGCGATCCGGCGCTGGCCGCGCGCGTCGAGACCGCGATCCGCGATATCCTGCTGCGCCGGCGCGAGCCCGCCCGGGTCGCGGCCGCGGTCGCCGAGATGCGCGCGCTGATCGCCAGGGAAAAGGGCGAGTCCAACGCCTGGGACCTCAAGCTCGCGGCGGGCGGCCTGACCGATCTCGACTTCCTGGCGCAATATCTGGTGGTGGCGCATGGCCATGACCATCCGCGCCTGCTCGCCCGCACCACCGCCGGCGTCTTCGCCGCGGCGCGCGAAACCGGCGTGATCGCGGCCGAGGATGCCGGCCGGCTGGTGACCGCCGCGCGCTTCCTCGGCGACGTGCAGCTCTGGCAGCGCTTCGCTGTGGAGGAGGATTTCGAGCCGAAGGCGGTGCCGGCGCGGGTGATGCAGCGGATCGCCGCCGCGGTCGGCCTGCCCGACGCCAAGGTGCTCAAGGCCGAGCTCGACGAGACGCGCAGCGCCGTGCGCGGCCTGTTCCGGCAGATCCTCGGGGCGGCGCAGAAGCGCTGAGGCTGGCGCGCCGGTCCGTGCCGCCTCAGGCGGCGCGGTTCATCTGGGGCTCGCCGTCGCCCTTCACGGGCAGGCGGATCATCGCGATGGTGCCGGAGCCGAGCACCGAGCGCAGCCGCAGCGAGCCGCCATGCAGCTCGGCCAGCGAGCGGGCGATGGCGAGGCCCAGCCCCGAGCCCTGGTAGCTGCGGGCCATGTCGCCCTCGACCTGCTCGAAGGGGCGGCCGATCCGGTCGATCTTCTCCGGCGGGATGCCGATGCCGGTATCCTCGACGAAGACGTTGACGGCACCGTTGACCGGCTTGACGCGGATGGCGACGCGCCCGCCCTCGGGGGTAAACTTGACCGCATTGTCGAGCAGGTTGGAGAGGATCTGGAAGAGCGCGTGCGAATCCGCCTCCAGCCGCAGCGAGGGCGAGACCTCGCTGGTGAAGGAGAGCTTCTTCTGGGCGATGGCCGGCTCGTGCTGGCGCACCGCCTCCTGCACCACCAGGTCGAGCGCGACGTCGGACTTCTGCAGGGTGACCCGGCCGGCCTCGATGCGGGCCATGTCGAGGATGTCGTTGATCACCGCGAGCAGGTAGCCGCCGCTCTTGCGGATATCGCGGACATATTCGTCGTAGCGGTCAGAGCCGAGCGCGCCGAACAGCCGGCTCTCCATGATCTCGGAGAAGCCGATGATGGCGTTGAGCGGCGTGCGCAGCTCATGGCTCATATTGGCGAGGAATTCCGACTTGGCGCGGTTGGCGCTTTCGGCGGCGGCCTTCTGCTCGAGATAGAGCTCAGCGAGCTCGGCGAGCTGCTGGGCCTGCGCCTCGAGCTTCTGGCGCGAGGCCTTGAGGTCGGTGACGGTGGTGAGCAGCTCGTGCTCGGAGCGGGTCAGGCGCTCCTCCTGCTGCTTCAGCTTGGTGATGTCGGTGCCGACCGAGACCGAACCGCCATCCTTGGTGCGGCGATCGTTGATCTGCAGCCAGCGGCCGTCGGCGAGCTTGGCCTCGTAGGACTGGGAGCCCGGCGCCGAGCCGGGGCGGCGGACCGGCTCGCGGTCGATGCTGGCCTGGGCGCTGAAGCGCATCACCTCGTCATAGGCGGTGCCGGAGGCGACGGCCTCGCTCGGCAGGTGGTGGAGCTGCTGGTACTTGGCGTTGCACAGCACCAGCTTGCGGTCGGCGTCCCAGAGCACGAAGGCTTCAGAGATCGCCTCGACGGCGTCGCGCAGGCGGGCGTCGGCCTTGGCGGTGCGGGCGGCCATGCGGCGCTGCTCGGAGATGTCGACCACGATCCCGACGAGATGGCGCGAGCCGGTGCGGCGGTCGATCACCAGCTCGGCGCGGGCTTTGAGCCAGATCCAGTCGCCGGCGGCGTTGCGGACCCGGAATTCCTGGTCGAGGTGATGGGCCTCGTCGCGGCTGATCTTGTCGGCGAAGGCGTAGAGATCGGCGTCGTCGGGATGGATGAAGGCGCTGACCTCGCCGAAGGACATGTACTCGCCGGCGCGGTCGTAGCCGAGCATGGCGTACATCGAGTCGGACCAGTAGATGCGGCCCCTGGCCAGGTCCCAGTCCCACAGGCCGCAATGGCCGCGGCTGAGGGCGGTGTCGATGCGCTCGCGGACGCAGTCGCAATCCTCGTCGGCGGCGCGGGCGCGCTTCGATTGCAGCAGGAAGGCGAGCGTGATGCCGGCGAGCACGATGCCGGCCGAGGCGAACAGGATGAGGATGGCGCGCAGCCGCTCTTCGAGCAGCGAGAGGGCGCGCTTCACCGGCTGGAGCACGGCGAGCTGGCCGAGCGGGGCGGCGAGGTTGCGGACCGTGGCGAAGGCCTCGACGCCGCCCGGCAGGACGACGCGCATCACGCCGGCGCGGTCGGCGAACTCGGTCAGCGCCTGCGAGGGGCCGAGCAGGTCGACGAGATTGTGCGGGCCCTGGCCGATCACCGGCTCGCTGAGGTTGAGCCGCCCGGCGGCGTCGCTGACGTGGACGATCCGGTCGCGGCCGGCGATGTGCTTGGTGCTCAGCGCGCGCAGCACCGGGGCGATGTCCTTCCCGTCGCGCGAGGCGTTGTCGATCTCGCGGGCGACCAGAGAGGCGAGGAGGTCGATCTCGGCGATCGTCTCCGACAGCGTGTCCTCGCGCAACGCGTTGGTCTGGACATAGGCGCCGAGCGCCATGACCAGGCCGAAGATGCCGACCAGTGCGGGGATGATGCGGCGCGCCAGCGGCTCGATCTGCTCGAACCGCAGGTAGAGCGGGTGGGTGAAGGATCTCGCCACTCCGAGAATCGATCGCGCGCGCACGTCTGCGCAAGCCGCGTTTACACGCGTCATGCCGTCCCCCTTCGGAAGTCAACTAGTCGGTGAGATCGGGAGACGTGCCGCATCCCCGAATCACGGTCAGTTGAATCCCGCGGAGTTGCTTTGTCTAGCTCAGAGTTGAATCGGAACGTCACTTTGCGCGCGTAGGTTGTGGCCGAATCGGCTCTGAATCCTGTGCGCGTAATGAATCGTTAACCTTCCGGACAGGTGGCCTGTCCGGAAGGTCGAAGCGCCTCTCAGGCGAGCGAGCGCGCGGCGATGTCGGCGACGTCGCGCGACAGTCCGGGCGTCGCCGCGACCGTCGAGAGCGCGGCCCTGGCGGCGGCCTGCCGGGTCGGCTCCAGCATGCGCCAGCTCTTGAACGAGGAGAGCAGGCGCGAGGCGACCTGCGGGTTCGTCCGGTCGAGCGCTATCGCCATGTCGGCGACGAAGCGGTAGCCGGCGCCGTCGGTGCGGTTGAACTGGGTGAGGTTGGCCGCGAAGCCGCCGATCAGCGCCCGCACCCGGTTGGGGTTGGTCAGCGAGAAGCCCGGCCGCGCCATCAGGCCGCGCACGCGCTCCAGCGTCCCGGCTTCCGGGATCAGCGCCTGCGCCAGCAGCCATTTGTCCATCACCAGCGGCTCCTCGGCGTAGAGGGCGGCGAAGCGGGCGATCATCGCCTCGCGCGCCTCGCCGGGGATCAGCGTCATCGTCGCCAGCGCCGCCAGCCGGTCGGTCAGGTTGTCCGCGGCCTCGAACTGAGCGGTGGCGCGGGCGGTCGCATCCTCGGGTGAGGCCAGCGCCAGCAGGCCGAGTGCCTCGTTGCGCAGCGCGCGCCGCCCGGCCGGGCCGGCTGCCGGGGAATAGGCGCCGTCGGCGCGCAGCGCCTCGTGCAGGGTGGCGAGCGAGGGCGCGAGCGCGGAGGCGATCGCCGTCGCCAGCGCGCGATGCGCCGCATGGACCCGGTCGGGATCGACGTGCGCGCCGATCTCGCGGGCGATGTCGGCCGGCGTCGGCAGGCGCAGCACCTGCGCGGCGAAGGCGGGGTCGTCACTGGCCGGGCCGTCGAGGAAGCCCGCGAGCGCGCCGGCGATGGCGCCGGCACTGGCGGCGGCGTCGCTCGCCTCGCCACGTCCGGCGCGCACCAGCGCCCGCGTCGCCACGGTCTGGAGCGCCTGCCAGCGGTTGAAGGAATCGCTGTCGGCCGTGAAGAGGCGCAGCAGCGCCGCGTCGTCGAGGTCGAGCTCCAGCCTGACCGGGGCGGAGAAGCCGCGCAGCAGCGAGGGCGTCGGCGCCTCGGCGATGCCCTCGAAGCTCAGCGAGGCCTCGGCCGCATCGAGCACGAAGATGCCGTCGCGAGCGAGCGCGGGGACGGCACCGCCGAGCGGCAGGTCGCCGTCGCGGCCGACGAGGCCGAGCGCGACTGCGATGACCAGCGGGCGCTTCTCGCTCTGGCCGGGCGTCGGCGGCGTGCTCTGCGTGAAGTCCAGCGTGTAGCGCCGGGCCTGCGCGTCGTAGCGGCCGCGCGCGGTGACGGTCGGCGTGCCGGCCTGCTCGTACCAGAGCGCGAAGGCGGAGAGGTCCTGGCCCGAGGCCTCGGCGAAGCAGGCGAGGAACTGCTCGATCGTCGCGGCGGTGCCGTCGCAGCGCGCGAAATAGAGGTCCATGCCGCGGGCGAAGGCCTCGTCGCCGATCAGCGTCTTGAGCATGCGGATGATCTCCGCGCCCTTCTCGTAGACGGTCGGCGTGTAGAAGTTGTTGATCTCGGTGTAGGCGCGCGGTCGCACCGGATGCGCCAGCGGGCCGGCGTCCTCGCTGAACTGCGTCGCGCGCAGCGTGCGGACATCGGCGATGCGCTTCACCGGGCGCGAGCGCTCGTCGGCCGAGAACTCCTGGTCGCGGAAGACGGTGAGGCCTTCCTTGAGGCAGAGCTGGAACCAGTCGCGGCAGGTGATGCGGTTGCCGGTCCAGTTGTGGAAATACTCGTGGGCGATGATCGCCTCGATCGAGGCATAGTCGCCGTCGCTCGCGGTATGGGGATCGGCCAGCACGTATTTGTCGTTGAAGATGTTGAGGCCCTTGTTCTCCATCGCCCCCATGTTGAAGTCGGACACGGCGACGACGTTGAACACGTCGAGATCGTAGTTGCGGCCGAAGACGCGCTCGTCCCAGCGCATGCAGCGTACCAGCGAGTCGAGCGCCCAGCCGGCGCGGTCGGCCTTGCCCGGCTCGACATAGACCGCGAGCTCGACCTTGCGCCCATCGGCGGTGACATAGGGCTGGCGGACATGGTCGAGCCGGCCGCCGACCAGCGCGAACAGATAGGCCGGCTTGGGATGCGGATCGTGCCAGACGGCGAAATGCCGCTCGCCGCCGGGCAGTTCGCCCGCTGCGACGAGGTTGCCGTTGGCCAGGAGCACCGGCGCGTCGGCCTTCTCGGCTTCGAGGCGCACGGTGTAGACGCTCATCACGTCCGGCCGGTCGAGGAAATAGGTGATGCGGCGGAAGCCGTCGGCCTCGCACTGGGTGCAGTAGACCCCGCTCGAACGGTAGAGCCCCATCAGCTTGGTGTTGGCCTGCGGGTCGAGCTCGGTCTCGATCCGCAGCGAGAACGGGCGGTCCGGCGGGGCAGGCAAAGTGAGCGCGCGCGGCGAGACCGTGTAGGCCGAGGCGTCGAGCGGCCGGTCGTCCAGCGCGACCGAGACGGGCGCGATCTCGTCGCCGTCGAGAACCAGCGGCGCACCCGGCCGGCCTTCGGGATTGGGCCGCAGCTGCAGCAGGGCGCGCACGCGGGTGCTGGTCGGCGCCAGCACCACATCGAGATCGACGGTGTCGATCAGCCAGTCGGAGGGGCGGTAATCCTCGAGGCGGATCGTCGGGGTGTCTTCGGCGCGCATGCTCTCGTCCCGTCGGGAATCGGGTGGTCGCCTCGTCTGTAGACCGTGAGCGCGGCGGTCGGAAGCGCGCTCAGCCGGTCGCGGTCGGTGCCGGCTCGGCATGGCTGACGAGCCGGCAGATCTCCGGCATCGCCACCCGGACCGCGCGCTCGATCGTGTCGACGGCGTCGTGGACGGTCGCGACGTCGAGCGCGGCGTCCACCCGGCAATGATAGTTCACCACCAGCCCGTTGGCGGTGCGGCGAACCCGCACGCTGTGGATGTCGTGGATCGGCCCGCCGACGCGCAGGGCCTCGTCGGAGAGCGCGCGCCCCACCGCCTCGACCTCCTGCCAGGCGGCATTGTGGCCGGCCGGCGCGCCGGTCTCCAGCGGCTCGATATGGGTCTCGACCTCGGTCTCGCCGCCGAATTCGGAGCGGATCGCCGCTTCCAGCCGCGTCGCGGTGTCGTGCGCCTCGACGATCGGGGTGCGGGCGTCGACCTCCATGTCGAGGCTGACCGAGAGCCGCTCGCCGATGGCGTGCACCGAGACGTGGTGGACCGGGATGCGCATCTTCAGCGCGATCAGCAGCACCCGCTCCAGCGCCGTCTCGTCGTCGAGCTGCACGGGGTTGGCGGTGATGGTGATCTCGGCGTCGGGCTCGACCGCCGCCAGCCGTTCGGCCAGCGTCGCCTTGATCGCGGTAACCCGGTCGAGCGGCAGGGTGCGCGAGACGCGGATGCCGATCTCGCCATGGCTGCGGCCGCCGGCCGGGCGCACCTTGAGCCAGTCCACCGCGACGACGCCGGGCACCGCCTCTGCGGCGGCGCGCAGGCGCTCGCTCAAGCCCTCGGGCGCGGTGTCGAGCAGGGTGCCCAGCGCGCGGCGGGCGAGGCGATAGGCGCACAGCGCCGTATAGGCGGCGATGGCGAAGGCGGCGACGGTGTCGGCACGCTCGAAGCCGTACCAGGCGCCGAGCAGGCCGAGCAGCACCAGCGCCGAGCCGGCGAAATCGGCGGAGAAATGCGTGGCCTCGGCGGCGAGCGCCTCGCTGCGCGTCTGGGCCGCGACCTTGACCAGCGAGCGCCAGCGGATCGCGTCCACCGTCATCGAGAGCAGCAGGATGCCGATGATCACCGGGGTGACCGTGACGTCGGTGGTGCGGTCGAACCAGAGCCGCTGGCCGGCCTCCCACAGCACCGCGCCGGCCAGGGCGAACAGGATCGCGGTCTCGACCAGCGCCGCCAGCGACTCCACCTTGCCGTGCCCGTAATGATGGTCGTCGTCGGCCGGCTTGTCGGCGGCGCGCACGGCGAACCAGGTGAACAGCGTCGAGCCGATGTCGACCATGCCCTGCAGCGCGTCGGCGAGCAGCGCCAGCGAGCCGGAGAGGATGGCGCCGATCAGCTTGGCGCCGGTGAGCAGCACCGTCGCCATCACCGACAGGATCGCCGCGCGCTGCTTGATCGAGGCGATCTGGGCTGTGGTCAGCCTGCTGTGCTGCATCTCGCTCATGCGCGACTGTAACCTCGTCTCTTGGCTTCCGGGTCGTTTTGCTCGATTCAGGGACGCGATCAACCCGCACTCCGGAAGGAACCGCCGATGCGATATCTCCACACCATGGTGCGTGTCACCGACCTCGATGCCGCGCTGGACTTCTATGTCACCAAGTTCGGCCTGGTCGAAACCCGCCGGATCGAGAACGAGAAGGGCCGCTTCACCCTGGTCTTCCTCGCCGCGCCCGAGGACGAGCCGACGGTGCGGGAGCAGGGCAGCCGCGGCCGCCCGACGCTCGAACTGACCTACAACTGGGATCCGGAGGTCTACACCGGCGGCCGCAATTTCGGCCATCTCGCCTATGAGGTCGACGACATCTACGCCACCTGCGACAAGCTGATGAAGGCCGGCATCACCATCAACCGGCCGCCGCGCGACGGCAACATGGCCTTCATCCGCTCGCCCGACGGCATCTCGATCGAGCTGCTGCAGAAGGGCGATCCGAAGCCGCCGGCCGAGCCCTGGGCCAGCATGCAGAACACCGGCAGCTGGTGACCTCGCGCGGCCGGGGGCTTGCGCTCCCGGCCGGCTTGCGACAAGCGACGGACAGCGCGACCGCCGGATGACGTGGCGGCGCCGGAGGAGGCGCCCCGACGGGCGACGAGGATCATGGCTGGCGTTTTCTGTCTCGGCATCGCGACGCTCGACTATGTCTATGGCGTGGAGCGCGTGCCCCAGCCCGGCGAGAAGGACCGGGCGCGCGACCTCGTGGTCACCGGCGGCGGCTGCGCCGGCAGCGCCTCGGCCGCGATCGGCCGTCTCGGCGGCAAGGCCTGGCTGGCGACGCGCCTCGGCGACGACATCACCGGCGACGCCATCCGCGCCGAGCTGCATCGCGACGGCGTCGACACCAGCCTCGCCGCCTGCTTTCCCGGCCTGCGCTCGCCGGTTTCCGCCATCCTCATCGACGCGCAGGGCGAGCGCATGGTCGTGTCCTACACCGACCCCGCGACGCCGCTTACGACCGACTGGCTGCCGGCCGCCCTGCCGCAGGGCGCCGACGCCGTGCTGGTCGATACGCGCTGGGGCGAGGGCTCGCTTGCGGCGCTGAAGCTGGCGCGCGCCGCCGGCGTGCCCGGCGTGATCGACGGCGACCGCCAGCCGACCCATCCCGAGATGGTCACCGTCGCCAGCCATGTCGCCTTCAGCGAGAAGGCGCTCAGCGAGATCTCCGGTGGCGCCGATCCGCATGCGGCGATCGCCGCCATGGCGCAGGGCGCGCAGAACTGGCTCGCGGTGACGCTCGGCCATCGCGGCGTGCTCTTCATGGAAAATGGCGGCATCGCCCATATGCCGGCCTTCGAGGTCGAGGTCGTCGATACGCTCGGCGCCGGCGATGTCTGGCACGGCGCCTTCGCGCTCGCCATCGCCGAGGGCCAGTCCGAGCGGGCTGCGGTGCGCTTCGCCTCCGCCGTGGCCGCGATCAAGTGCACCCGCTTCGGCGGCCGGGCCGGGACGCCGGACCGCGCCGAGGTCGAGCGCTTCCTCGCCGACCATCCCTGAGGCTGGGCACCCCTGACACCCGGCATCCCCTGGGTACGACTGCCCGCATCACGGGCGGGTGCTGCCTGAAATTCGGGCGGGGGCGCCAGGCCTGCCTCTTGCCGGGCTGCCCCTGGCGCTGAAAGATGCAGGGGCGCCCAAAAGGGAGCCCGATGCTCGCGCCTGCCTTGCCCGAAGCCGCCATTCCGATCCTGCCGGACTATGTCCGCGCGGCGGGCGGCGTGCGCCTGCACTTCGGCCGCGTCGGCACTCGCAGCCTGCGCCTCGAACTCGCCGAGAGCGGCGGTTATCGGGCCCGCATCCCCACCAGCTACGACGATGTCTGCGAGGCGGTGCTGATCAACACCGCCGGCGGCATGGCCGGTGGCGACCGTGCCACCACCACGGTGGCGGTCGATGTCGGCGCGCAGGCCGTGGTGACCACGCAGGCCGCCGAGAAGATCTATCGCAGCCAGGGCAGCGACACCCGCGTCGACACCGTACTGTCGGTCGCGACCGGAGCCTGCCTCGCCTGGCTGCCGCAGGAGACCATCCTGTTCGACGGCGCACGTCTCGCCCGCACGCTCTCGGTCGATCTCGCGGGCGATGCGCGGTTCGTCGCCGCCGAGACGCTCTATTTCGGCCGCAGCGCCATGGGCGAGACGCTGCGCAGCGGCTCGCTGCGCGACCGCTGGCGCATCCGCCGCGACGGGCGGCTGGTCTTCGCCGAGGATCTGCGGCTTGAGGGGCCGATCGCCGACATTCTCGCGCGCCCGGCGGTGGGGCAGGGCGCCCGCGCGGTCTCGACCGTGCTGCTCGCCGGTCCGCGCGAACCGGAGCGGCTGGAGGAGATCCGCGCCCTGATTGCCGCGGAGCCCGGCTTCGCCGGCGTCGAGGCCGCTGCCGGCGTCGTCGAGGGGCTGGTGATCGTCCGCCTCCTCGCCGGTGACGCGCAGGCCCTGCGTCGCGCGCTCGTCATCCTGCTCGGCCAAGTGACCGGTCGTGCGCTGCCGCGCACCTGGTCAACCTGAGGAGGGCGCGATGCTCGCGATCCAAGGACTGAAGTGCATCTACGATACCGGCTCCCGCGGCTGGGCGATCGAGCTTTCGCTGGACGCCGAGGGCGAGCAGGCCGTGCGCCGCTTCGACGTGGACGGCCCCGATGATGCCGAAATGCTGATCGAGGCTTTCGAGGACTCGACGCTGAGCGCCTTCGATCCGGCCAGCGGCGAGATCGTCTTCAGCTACGAATACGCCGAGATCGACCTCGACGACGAGGACGAGGACGGCGACGACGAAGTCGGCGAGGACGCCGACGAGACCGAAGAGCAGGAAGACGGGAAGGCCTGAGCATGAACCTGACGCCGCGCGAAAAGGACAAGCTGCTGGTCGCCATGGCCGCCATGGTGGCGCGGCGACGGCTGGAGCGCGGCGTCAAGCTCAACCATCCCGAGGCCGTCGCGCTGATCACCGACTTCGTGGTCGAGGGCGCGCGCGACGGCCGTTCCGTCGCCGAGCTGATGGAGGCCGGCGCGCATGTGCTCGCCGCCGACCAGGTGATGGACGGCATCGCCGAGCTGATCCACGACGTGCAGGTCGAGGCGACCTTTCCCGATGGCACCAAGCTGGTCACGGTGCACGAGCCGATCCGCGGCTCGGCCGGGCGGCTGACACCCGGCGAGGTCACGACCCTGCCGGGCGATCTCGTGCTCAACGCCGGCCGAGAGAGCCTGACGCTGACGGTGTCCAACACCGGCGACCGGCCGATCCAGGTCGGCTCGCATTATCATTTCTACGAGGCCAACCCGGCACTCGCCTTCGAGCGCGAGCGGGCGCGCGGCTTCCGGCTCGACATCCCCGCCGGCACGGCCGTACGCTTCGAGCCTGGGCAGACGCGCGAGGTCACGCTCGTGGCGCTGGCGGGCAAGCGCGAGGTCCACGGCTTCCGGCAAGATGTGATGGGAAAGCTGTAGCCGCCGGGCACGGCCCCGCCACGCGAGGACATCATGACCGATATCTCGACGGAGCCGCCGCGGCAGCCTGCGGAAGCCAGCTCCAAGAAGCGCGGCGTCTGCGCGATCTCGGGCGTCGAGACCGCGCGCAAGAACCTGATCTCGCTGGACACCCTGCGCCCGTCCCTGGCCGAGCGCATCATGGCCGACTTCCCGCAGCTCGGCGAGCACAGCCTGGTCAGCAAGGCCGAGCTCGCGCGCTATCGCACGCGCTATGTCGAGGAGATCCTGCGCGAGGAGCACGGCGAATACTCCGATCTCGACCGCGAGGTGGTCGAGAGCATCGCGCGGCAGGACACGATAGCCCACGATACCGACGACGAGTTCGACGAGCAGCGCACCTTCGGCGAGCGGGTTTCGGACGGTCTCGCCAGCTTCGGCGGCTCCTGGGCCTTCCTGATCAGCTTCGGCATCGTGCTGCTCGTCTGGATGGGCCTCAACGTCGCGATGGGGGTGGGGGCCTTCGATCCCTACCCGTTCATCCTCCTGAACCTCGTCCTGTCCTGCATCGCCGCGATCCAGGCGCCGATCATCATGATGAGCCAGAAACGGCAGGAGCAGAAGGACCGGGCGCGCTCCTCCAACGACTATCAGGTCAATCTCAAGGCCGAGCTCGAAATCCGCCATCTGCACGAGAAGATCGACCATTTGATCACCCGGCAATGGCAGCGCCTCGCAGAGATCCAGCAGGTCCAGCTCGAAATCCTGCAGGAGGCCCAGCGCGACCAGGCCAAGCGGCTGGCGAAGGCGAAATCCTCGGCGCGGAAGGCGCGGAAGCCCAAGCCCAGGCCGGATTCGAAGCCGGACACACCGCCTTCGTCATCCGCGCCGGCCTGAAAATTGCGACAGCCCGAACCATCCTCGTCGCGTTCGAGATCAGGGAAACGCCGATGCCCTTCACCTTCCCGCGCAACGCCTATGCCGCGATGTTCGGCCCGACCACCGGCGATACCGTGCGCCTCGGCGACACCGAGCTGCTGATCAAGGTCGAGCGGGACTTCACCACCTATGGCGAGGAGGTGAAGTTCGGCGGCGGCAAGGTGATCCGCGACGGCATGGGCCAGAGCCAGGTCTCGAATGCCGAGGGCGCGGTCGATACCGTCATCACCAATGCGCTGATCCTCGACCATTGGGGGATCGTGAAGGCCGATATCGGCATCCGCGCCGGCCGGATCTGCGCCATCGGCAAGGCGGGCAACCCCGACATCCAGGCCGGTTTCGGCAATCTCGCCCCCAACCAGACGATCATCGTCGGTCCCGGCACCGAGGTCATCGCCGGCGAGGGCAAGATCGTCACAGCCGGCGGCTTCGACAGCCATATCCACTATATCTGCCCGCAGCAGATCGAGGACGCGCTGATGAGCGGGCTGACCACCATGCTCGGCGGCGGCACCGGCCCGGCCCATGGCACGCTCGCGACCACCTGCACGCCCGGCCCCTGGCATCTCGGCCAGATGATCCGCGCCGCCGACGCCTTCCCGATGAACCTCGCCTTCGCCGGCAAGGGCAATGCCGCCTTGCCGGGCGCGCTCATCGAGATGATCGAGACCGGTGCCTGCGCCCTCAAGCTGCACGAGGACTGGGGCACCACGCCCGCCGCGATCGACAACTGCCTCTCGGTCGCCGACGATCACGACATCCAGGTGATGATCCACACCGACACGCTGAACGAGTCGGGCTTCGTCGAGGATACGGTCGCAGCCTTCAAGGGCCGCACCATCCACGCCTTCCATACCGAGGGTGCCGGCGGCGGCCATGCGCCGGACATCATGAAGGTGGCGGGGTTGCCCAACGTCCTGCCCTCCTCGACCAATCCGACGCGGCCGTTCACGGTCAACACGCTCGACGAGCATCTCGACATGCTGATGGTCTGCCATCATCTGTCGCCGTCGATCCCCGAGGATCTCGCCTTCGCCGAGAGCCGCATCCGCAAGGAAACCATCGCGGCCGAGGACATCCTGCACGATCTCGGCGCGCTCTCGATGATGTCCTCCGACAGCCAGGCCATGGGCCGCATCGGCGAGGTCGTCACCCGCACCTGGCAGACCGCGCACAAGATGAAGGTCCAGCGCGGGCCGCTGCCGCAGGACGCCGGCACCGGCGCCGACAATTTTCGCGCCAAGCGCTATGTCGCCAAATACACCATCAACCCGGCGATCGCGCACGGCATCTCGCGCCATATCGGCTCTGTCGAGGTCGGCAAGCTGGCCGACCTCGTGGTCTGGTCGCCGGCCTTCTTCGGCGCCAAGCCGGACCTCGTGATCAAGGGGGGCTCGATCGCGGCCGCCCCGATGGGCGATCCCAACGCTTCGATCCCGACGCCGCAGCCGGTGCATTACCGCCCGATGTTCGGCGCCTTCGGCAAGGCGGTGGCGACGACTTCGCTGACCTTCGTCTCGCAGACGGCGCTTGCCAACGGGCTGAAGGGGCGGCTGGGTACCGACAAGGAGATGGTCGCGGTCGAGAACGTCCGCGGCGGCATCTCCAAGAAGAGCATGATCCATAACGACGCGACGCCCGACATCCGCATCGACCCTGAGACCTACGCGGTGGTCGCGGATGGCGAGCTGCTGGTCTGCGAGCCCGCGAAGGAACTGCCGCTGGCGCAGCGCTACTTCCTGTTCTGAGGAACAGCGCGCGGCGCGGCACGTTGCTCCGGCAGGGCGGCAGGCCCTTGCAGGAGCGAGCCATGAGCGCAGAGCGAAAAGACAAGGGCGGCCGCAGTCCCGAGGCGCTGGCGACCTTCGCCGCCGCGGCGCGGCAGGGCGGCCGCAAGCCGGACGATGTCGGCCTGACCGAGACGCCCGAGACCGCGCCGATCCCCGCCTCGCCCAAGGCGAAGGCCGACGCCGCGACGAAGGTGCTGCGCGAAGGCGTGCTCGGCCGCGACCAGGGCGCCGACGCAGCGATCGACCGCCTGCCGGACCGGACGCGGACGGACTGAGCCGGGCGGCCGCCTCAGCTGGCCAGAGCGGGCGGCGCCACCGGGTTCGCCCGGCGATCGCGGCGGCGCGGGCGCAGGCGGCGCCGCAGCCAGATCGCGAAGCCGGTGCCGAGCAGCCCGGCCAGCGCCAGCGAGATCGCGAGATTCAGCGCCCCCGACCAGATCCCGGCGAAGTTGCCCTCGTGGATGAGCCGCGGCCAGTTCTTCGGGGTCTCCGAAAGGCCGGCGCGCGTGACGCTATAGACGTTGAAGGCGCCGTTCTCGTTGAGCCTGACCAGCTGGCGTCCGCCGCGCATCCGCAGCCAGATCAGCTGCGAGGGGTCCTTGTCGCGCGCCACGATGGCGAGGGCCTCGCGCAGGGGCAGGGGCTCTTCGCCCCGGCCGCCGGGCCCGCCCGCCGGCGCCAGGCTGATGCCGAAGGCGATGAACAGGCCGGTGATCGGGCTGGCGATCAGCAGCGGCAGGCCGAACCAGGCGACGCCCTTGTGCCAGCCGCCGAGCGTGTTGCGCAGCCGCGGCAGCCCCATGGCGACGCCCATCAGCATCAGGACGACCATGGCGATGGTCGAGCCGATGACCAGCCAGTCGAGCTCGAAGAGCAGGTGCTCGTGCAGGCGGCGCGAGGCACCGAAGAAGCCGGCCAGCCCGCCATCGGCGGCCTGGAGGCCGGTCGCCGTGTCGAGCGTCACGTTCCCGCGCTCCGGCACGCCCTGTATGGTTAGCCGCCCGTCGTAATTGCGGTAGCTCAGCCCGCGCGCCTTGCCGGCCGGGTCCTTCGCGGCAAGCCAGCCATCGATCCTGGCGAGCGTCAGCTCGCCCGGCGACAGCTTCACCGTCTGCAGGATCGGCTCGACCGACAGGATCGCTCCGGTGGCGATCAGGAGCGCCAGCGGAACGGCGAAGCCGAGCGCCAGCCAGCGATGCAGACGAAACAGCCAAGCCTTGAGCATGCCGATCTCTCCGGAAAGCCGCATGTTGCGCCTGCGAGGATCGCCGCCAAGTGAATTCTTTGTAATGATTCAAAACAAGGATCGTCGCGACGTCGCGACGTCGCAGCGGCCGTGTCGGCGTTGACAAGCGCGACGGGGCTGCGGCTCATTGGCTGGCAAAAGACTTTCGGAGGAACGTTTCATGGACCGGAGATTCACGCTGGCTGCGGCCGTCTCGCTGGCGAGCGTCGCGGCGGCAGCCATGCCGGCC
This sequence comes from Allobosea sp. TWI1241, assembly GCF_039673065.1. NCBI lineage: Bacteria > Pseudomonadati > Pseudomonadota > Alphaproteobacteria > Hyphomicrobiales > Alloboseaceae > Allobosea > Allobosea sp. TWI1241. The sequence continues at coordinate 40,264 of NZ_JBDJKW010000004.1, forward strand.
GCGGCCCAGCAGGGACAGGTCACCGTCTACTGCTCGATCCTTGAGGAGCAGTGCCGCGAGGGCGCGGCTATCTTCGAGAAGCAGACCGGCATCAAGGTCCAGATGGTGCGCAAGTCGACCGGCGAGGTCTATGCGCAGGTCAAGGCCGAGGCTTCGAACCCGCGCGGCGACGTCTGGTGGGGCGGTCCCGGGGAGCCGCATCTGCAGGCGGCCGAGGAAGGGCTGCTCGACGAGTACAAGTCGCCGAAGCTGCCGGAGCTGCACAGCTGGGCGCAGCGCCATGCCGAGCAGGCCAAGTACCGCACGTCCGGCATCTATCTCGGCGCGCTCGGCATCGGCTACAACACCGAGACGCTGAAGGAGAAGGGCGTCGCCGCGCCGAAATGCTGGGCCGACCTGCTCGATCCCAAGCTCAAGGGCGAGGTGCAGGTCGCCGATCCGAGCTCGTCCGGCACGGCCTATGTCTTCCTGGCGACGGCGGTGCAGATGATGGGCGAGGACAAGGGCTTCGACTATCTCAAGGCCCTGCACAAGAACATCAGCCAGTACACCAAGTCGGGCATCGCGCCGGTGAAGGCGACGGCGCTCGGCGAGACCGCGGTCGGCATCGCCTTCATGCATGACATGCTGACGCAGAGGCTGCAGGGCGCGCCGATCGCCATCGTGGCGCCCTGCGAGGGCACCGGCTACGAGACCGGCTCGGTCTCGGTGATCAAGGGCGGCAAGAACCCCGAGGCGGCGCGCAAATTCGTCGACTTCACGCTCTCGCCCGAGGCGCAGGACATCAATGCCAAGCTGAAGATCAACTCCATCCCGTCGAACCGGAACGCCAAGCTCTCGCCGGATGCGCCGAAATTCGAGGAGATCAAGCTGATCGACTACGACACCCCGCGCTGGGGCAGCCCGGCCGAGCGCTCGCGCCTGCTCAAGAAGTTCGACACCGAGGTGAAGGCGCTGCCGCGCTGATGGCATCCGCCGCGACCTGACGAGAACGGCCGCGACTTGCGTCGCGGCCGTTCCCTTTCCTGGCTGGCCCCACGCGGGAGCCGGCCTCGTCTCGTCGACCGGTTCAGCGCACCGGCGGGGCGTATTGCAGGCCGCCCTTGGTCCAGAGGCGGTTGGGGCCGCGCGGCAGCTTCAGGGCCGAGTTCCCGCCGAGATGGCGGTCGAAGCTCTCGCCGTAATTGCCGACCGCCTTGACGATGCGCACGACCCAATCGTTCGTTAGGCCCATGCTCTCGCCGAACTTGCCCTCGCTGCCGAGCAGGCGCCGGATTTCCGGATTCTGCGATTTCAGCATCTCGTCGACATTCGCCTGGGTAATGCCGAACTCCTCGGCATTCAGCATCGCGAACACCGTCCAGCGCACGATGTCGAACCAGGCGTCGTCGCCCTGGCGCACCCAGGGGCCGAGCGGCTCCTTCGAGATCACCTCGGTCAGCAGGGCGTGGTCGTCCGGCGTCTTGAGCTTCATCCGCTGGGCGGCGAGCTGGGAGAGGTCGGTGGTGTAGGCGTCGCAGCGCCCCGCCTCATAGGCCTGGATCGCGTCGTCCAGCCCGGAGAAGGCGATGACCTCATACTTAAGGCCGTGGGTGCGGAAATAATCGGCGAGGTTGAGCTCGGTGGTGGTGCCCTGCGCCACGCAGATCGAGGCGCCGTCCAGCTGCTTGACGGCCGTCACGTCGGCCTTCTTGCGGACGAGGAAGCCCTGGCCGTCGAAATAGTTGATCGCGGTGAAGTTCACCCCGAAATTTGCGTCCCGGCTCAGCGTCCAGGTGGTGGTCTGGGACAGTACGTCGATCTCGCCGCTCTGCAGCGCGATCAGCCGGTCCTTGGAGGCCAGCGAGATGTACTTGGCTTTGTCCTGGTCGCCGAAGATGGCGGCGGCGAGGGCCCGGCAGATGTCGCTGTCGAAGCCGCGCCACTTGCCCTGCGCGTCCGGCAGGGAGAAGCCGGTGACGCCCTGGCTCGCGCTGCAGATGACGTGGCCGCGCTGCTTGATGCGCTCCAGCGTGGTCTGGGCGGAGGCGCTGGCGCCCGCGAGCGTGACGAATGCCATGCCGGCGATCAGGCCGGTCAATCGGCGCAAAGCGGTGCGCGGCGGGTTGGAAGTCATGGCAGTCCCTGTCCTGGCTGAGCAAACTGCCCGCATCTAGGCGGCGTGGACAAAATGCGTAGTCAGCGGATGTTGCCGATTACGACCGCAACTGCATATCGGAAGGTGGGTCGATTTCGTATATGCCGCGAGCTGCCCTGATGCTGATCGTTGACGATATTGGCCGGACATCCATCAGTTCCCAAGCCAGCCACCCCTCCTCGAAATAGCTGCCGCAGGCGGCTGCCAAATCTTCCGGGACGAATGGACGAAAGGCGCCGACGCGAACGATAGCGACGGCTTTGCCTTCATAGTCTTCGTCTCCTTCTGCTCGAAGGAACCGGCCGTTCTCGACGATCAAAAGGTCCTCATCGGCACCTATGGTGGGTTTCCAACGCCGCACCTCCAAGGTTTTTTCACCGGATGCTATCCGCCTGCCGCCGGGGGCTACAATCGATAGTGCTTTCATATTATTCGATTTTCCATAGCCTGAACCATACAGCAACCGGCAGTTACTTGTTGCAACGACGACCGCTAAAAAACTATTTGACCAGCTATGACCGCGCTGATTCAAGGCTGCTTTTTGGAGGCAGGTTTGAGCAGAGGCGATCTCACCGAGGCGGAATGGCCCATTTTGAAGAACTTGCTGCCGATCGAGCCTGAGAACCGTGGTCGAGGCAGGCCTCCCGAGCAGAACCGCTCTATCATCAACGGTATACTCTGGCGGCTTCGCTGCGGCGCTCCGTGGCGTGACGTGCCGCCCAAATATGGCAGCTGGAACACGATCTATCGGCGGTTTCGTAGATGGAGCGAAGCCGGGATCTGGGAGACCCTTGCTGCGACGCTGGCCGAGATAATGGCCGACAGCGGCCACTACAGCATCGACAGCACCACCGTTCGCGCCCACGTCTCGGCAGCGGGCGGAAAAGGGGGACTCATCGACGCGCTCTTGGCCGCTCGCGGGGCGGGTTCACCAGTAAGCTTCACTGCCTGGCTGATGCCCTCGGACGACCTCTCGCCTTCCATCTGACGGTCGGTGAGGCGGCAGATTGCAGAGCCTATGACGCCCTGATCGACCTGCCCGAGCGCGCGCCTGAAGCTTTGCTCGCCGACAAGGGCTACGATGCAGACGTAATCCGTGCAGACCTCGCAGAACGAAAAATCGAGGCCGTCATTCCCGGTCGGTCAAACCGTCGTGTGAAAATCGAGTATGATCGGGCGCTCTACGAGCAACGCAATCGCATCGAGCGCATGTTCGGCCAACTCAAGATCAACCGCGCCATCGCCACCCGCTACGACCAACTCGCCAACAGCTTCCTCGGCATGGTCCATCTTGCCACCGCCAGATACTGGCTCAAATTTGTCCACGCCGCCTAGCAGGGAGGGACGGCGCACTGCCATGCGGCAGGGCAGGCGCCGGCGAGTTGCACACAGGCGCTGGGAGGGCGGCACGCGGCTCTCGGCCGCGTGCCGCCCTCGTTTCAGGTCAGCGCACCGGCGGGGCGTATTGCAGGCCGCCCTTGGTCCAGAGCCGGTTGGGGCCGCGCGGCAGCTTCAGCGCCGACTTGTCGCCGAGATGGCGGTCGAAGCTCTCGCCATAGTTGCCGACCGCCTTGATGATGCGCACGACCCAGTCATTGGTCAGGCCGAGGCTTTCGCCGAACTTGCCCTCGCCGCCGAGCAGGCGCCGGATCTCCGGGTTCTGCGACTTCACCATCTCGTCGACATTCGCCTGGGTGATGCCGAACTCCTCGGCGTTGACCAGGGCGAACGCCGTCCAGCGCACGATGTCGAACCAGGCGTCGTCGCCCTGGCGGACCCAGGGGCCGAGCGGCTCCTTGGAGATCACCTCGGTCAGGAGCTCATGCTCCTCGGGCGCCTTGAGCTTGTTGCGGTTCGAGGCGAGCTGCGACAGGTCGGTGGTGTAGGCGTCGCAGCGGCCGGCCTCATAGGCCTGCACGGTCTCGTCGAGCCCGGCATAGGCCACGACCTCGTACTTCATCCCGTTGGTGCGGAAATAGTCGGCGAGGTTGAGCTCGGAGGTCGTGCCCTGCGCCACGCAGATCGAGGCGCCGTCGAGGCCCTTGAGATCCTTGAGGTTGAGGCTCTTGCGGACGAGGAAGCCCTGGCCGTCGAAATAGGTGATGGCGGTGAAGTTGAGGCCGAAGCCGGTGTCGCGGCCGAGCGTCCAGGTGGTGGTGCGGGCAAGAACGTCGATCTCGCCGCTCTGCAGGGCGGTGAGTCGGTCCTTGGAGGCCAGCGAGATGTACTTCGTCTTCTCCTGGTCGTTGAAGATAGCGGCGGCGAGCGCACGGCAGAAATCCGTGTCGAAGCCGCGCCACTGGCCCTGCGCGTCGGGCAGGGAGAAGCCGGCCACGCCCTGGCTGGTGCCGCAGATGATGTGGCCGCGCTGCTTGATCTTGTCCAGCGTCGACTGGGCCATGGCGGCCCCGCTCATCGTCGCGGTGAGGGCGAGGCCGCCGATCAGCCCCGCGAGCTTGCCGGCGAAACGCCCGGTTGAAAACGAACTCATGTCAGCCCCGTGTTCTCGTTGATCGCGGTCCCCGCCTCTGCCGGGCAGGGGCTCCGCTGCGCCCAGTCTATCCGCTCGGCGGCGGGGCGTCGATCAGGAGCCGGCTGCGGCGGCGAGGGGGCTTGCGTCGGCGCCCGGGCAGTGGTCGAAGTGAAAGGGAAAGGCGCGATCGAGACAGCGCCGCCAGCCCCAGCACCGAGTGAACCCACCATGCAGCGCGCAACCTCCGTCGTCCGCAAGGCCGCGGTCAAGCAGGACCGGGTCGTCGAGACCCTGACCCTCGACCATGAGGACCGCAATCGCCGCCGCGTCGCCCTGAAGGGCGATGGCGGCCAGGACATCCTGCTCGACCTCGACAAGCCGACCGGGCTGAACGACGGCGACGCGGTCCGCCTCGAGGACGGCTCGCTGGTGCTGATCCGCGCCGCCGCCCAGACGCTGATCGAGATCCGCGCCGACAATCCGCTGCGGCTGATGCGCGTCGCCTGGCATATCGGCAACCGCCACACCCCGGCCGAGATCACCGCCGACGCGATCTATATCGAGAACGATCACGTGCTGGCCGAGATGGTGCGCGGGCAGGGCTGCATCATGGCCGAGGTCTCGCGCCCCTTCCAGCCGGAGCGCGGCGCATACGACCATGGCCACGCGCATGACGACGGCTGCGGCTGCGGGCACGATCACGGCCACCACCACGATCACGGCCACGCGCACGGCCATTCCCATGATCACGGGCACGGCCATTCCCATGGCCACGCTCACGAGCATGCCCACGGGCACGCGCACCACGACCACGCGCACCATGCCCATGGCGAGGGCTGCGGCTGCGGCCACGATCACGGTCATGACCACAAGCACGCGCACGCCCATGATCACGGCGACCACGCGCACAAGCACGGCCACGATCACGCACACGACCACAATCATGCTCACGCGCACGATCACGCCCATGGCGAGGGCTGCGGTCACGATCACGGCCATCATCACGAGCATGGCCACAAGGGCCACAAGCACGACTGAGCCGTGTCGGGCGGGGCGCATCTGCCGCTGATGGTGTGGCTGTCGCCGGCCTTTCCGGTCGGCGGCTTCGCCTATTCGCACGGGCTCGAATGGGCCTTCGAGAGCAGCGATCTGGTCGACGCCGCCGGGCTGGAGGACTGGCTCGCCGCGCTGGTGGCCCATGGCTCGCTGCGCAACGACCTCGTCCTCTTCGCCAATGCCTGGCGCGCCGCGCGCGCGGATGACGAGCCCGGTCTCGCCGGCATAGCGGAACTCGCGCTCGCTCTGGCCAATTCCGCCGAGCGGCGGCTCGAGACGGTGACGCAGGGCAATGCTTTCGCCGCCGCCATCGCCGCCTCCTGGCCCAATCCCGCCAGCGCCGCGCTGCGCCGGGCCTGGCCGGGGGATCTGACCTATCCGGTCGCCGTCGCCGCGGCCGCCGCCGGGCACGACCTGCCGCTCGACGCGGCGCTGGAGGCCTTCGCGCTCGCCTTCCTGGCCAATCTCGTCTCGGCCTCGGTGCGCCTCGGCATCGTCGGCCAGACCGACGGGCAGAAGCTCATCGCCCGGCTGGCACCGGCCTTGCGAGCCGCTGCGGCGGAGGCGGAGCCGGCGGGGCTCGACGATCTCGGCGGCTGCGCCTTCCGCTCCGATCTCGCCGCTTTGCGTCACGAAACCCAGTATTCGAGGCTGTTCCGCTCATGACCCGCTCTCCCCACGGCCCGCTCCGCGTCGGCATCGGCGGTCCCGTCGGCTCCGGCAAGACCGCCCTGATGGAGGCGCTGTGCAAGCGCATGCGCGGTCGCTACGACATCTGCGCCATCACCAACGACATCTATACCAAGGAGGATGCCCGCATCCTCACCGTCTCCGGCGCGCTGCCGGAGGAGCGGATCATGGGCGTCGAGACCGGCGGCTGCCCGCATACCGCCATCCGCGAGGACTGCTCGATCAACCTCGCCGCGATCGACACGATGCGCGGGCGCTTTCCGGATCTCGACATGATCCTGATCGAATCGGGCGGCGACAACCTCGCCGCCACCTTCTCGCCGGAGCTCGCCGACATCACGGTCTATGTGATCGACGTCGCCGCCGGTGAGAAGATCCCGCGCAAGGGCGGGCCGGGCATCACCCGCTCCGACCTGCTGGTGATCAACAAGACCGATCTCGCCCCGCATGTCGGCGCCGACCTCGCGGTGATGGACCGCGACGCCGCGATGATGCGCGGCAAGCGCCCCTATGTCTTCGCAAATACGCTGGCGGGAGAGGGCGTCGACGCGGTTATGGCCTTCATCGAGCAGGCGGGAGGGCTCGCCGCGCGGGCGGGCTGAGGGCGGGCGCCCGCGCGCTCGCGACTCCTGTCACGCGGCCGTCATCCCGCGCGGTCATGAGCGGCGCCCCGCGGCAGGGTGCGCGGGAAGAAGCGACGGGGGCCGGGCATGGCGATCCACATCACCGGCGGGCGGGTGCTGCTCGAAGATCTCGTTGAGGCGGATGTCGTCTGCGAGGGGTCGCTGCTAGCCGCGCCCGACGCGTCCGCGCCGGCGGGCGCGCTCCACCTTGACGCGCGCGGGCTGCTCGTGCTGCCCGGCCTAGTCGACTGCCATGGCGACGCCTTCGAGCGCCATATCATGCCGCGTCCGGGCGTCGCATTCGATATCGACCTGGCCTTGCGTGACGCCGACCGGGCGCTGCTCGCCTGTGGCATCACCACCGCCTTCCATGGCGTGACCTGGTCCTGGGAGCCCGGCCTGCGCGGCGCGGAGAATGCCCGGTTGCTGGCGGCGCGGATCGCCGCGCTCGCGCCGGAGCTCGGCGCCGACACCCGCTTCCATCTGCGCCACGAGACCTTCAACCTCGACGCCGAGCCCGAGATCATCGACTGGCTGGCGGCCGGCCGGGTCGGCGTGCTCGCCTTCAACGACCATACCGAGGGCACGCTGAAGGCGCGCTACCGGCCGGACAAGGTCGGCAAGATGGTCGAGCGCTCCGGGCTGGACGCCGACGCCTTCGCCGCGCTGCTCGAGCGCGTCTATGCCCGCAAGTTAGAGGTGGCGGGCTCGGTCGCGCGGCTCGCCGCCGCAGCCCGCGCGGCCGGTGTGCCGATGCTCTCCCATGACGACATGGATCCGCAGATGCGCCGCTGGTATCGCGGGCTCGGCGTCGGCGTGGCGGAGTTCCCGATCGACGAGCCCACGGCGCGCGAGGCCGCCGCCCATGGCGAGGCGATCGTCTTCGGCGCGCCCAATGTTGTGCGCGGCGGCTCGCATACCGGCTGCCCGGCCGCCGAGGCGATGGTCCGCGCCGGGCTCTGCACCATCCTCGCCTCGGATTACTATTATCCGGCCCTGCCGCTCGCGCCCTTCCTGCTGGCGGAACGCGGCGCGGCGACGTTCGCGCAGGCCTGGGCGCTGGTCTCGCGCGCGCCGGCCGAGGCGCTCGGCCTGCACGACCGCGGCCGCATCGCGGCGGGCCTGCGCGCCGACCTCGTGCTGGTCGCGCCGGAGCCGCAGCCGCGCGTGGTCGCGACGGTTGCGGCGGGCAGGCTGGTCCACCTCGCCGACCAGCGCATCCTGGGCTGACCCCGCTCCGGTGCTTGCCGGTTAGAACAGGGTCCTGACGCCTGCCGGTGTCTCGATCGCCGCATGGTAGCGCAGCGTCTCGCCATGCCGGACCTCGGGCGGGTGGTCGACGGCCAGCGCGCCATAGAGCGCGATGACGGTCTCGGGCTCCGGATGATCGAGCCGGAACGACATGAGGCGCGCGCCGAGATCGGCGATGGTGGCCATCGATCGCGGCCTGCCGCGCCGGTCGATCAGGGATGGCGCCGCCCCGTCCAGCGGCAGCGAGCCGTCCTCGGGAATGGCGAAGTCGAAGAGCGGCGCGTCCGGCGGCAGGGCGACCTTGCCGCAGAAGATCGGCGCGTGCGCGGCGAGGACGGCGTCGATCGCATCGGTGCGGGCGACCCAGCCGCGCAGCCGGCGCCCGGCCTCCCAGTCGCTGCGGACGCGGCGGGCGTCGTCGAGGCCGAACCAGCGCGGCCGCCCCGGCGGCACCCCTTGCGGATCGACGGCGACGATCTCGAGATAGAGCGTGCCGCCGAGCTGCAGCAGATGGTTGTGCGTGCCCATATAGGCGTGGCGCTGCCCGAACGGCACGTCGAGATCGAGGCAGGCCCGGACATGCGCGACGCCCTCCGCGAGCGTCGGCGCGATGACGGTCAGGTGATCGAGCCTCAGCATCGCAGACGTCCCGCTTCGCGCCTCAGCTGGCGTAGCCCTTGACGCTCGCCAGCGCCGTTATGACTCCGCGCAATTCGGCGAGGCCGCGCAGGCGTCCGATGGCGGGATAGCCAGGGAAGGCGCCCTTGCCGAGATCGTCGAGCAGTGCGTGGCCGTGGTCCGGCCGCATCGGGATGCGCCAATGCGCCAGCCCGGCCGCCTTGCGCCGCGTCTGCTCAGCCATCAGCGCGTCGACCAGCGCCACCATGTCGGTGTCGCCGCCGAGATGCTCGGCCTCCATGAAGGAGCCGTCCGGGTCCTTGGCGACGTTGCGCAGATGCGCGAACCAGATCCGGTCGGCGAAGCGCCGCGCGATCGCCGGCACGTCGTTCTTCGGATTGGCGCCGAGCGAGCCCGAGCACAGGGTCAGCCCGTTGGAGGGGCTGTCGACCGCGCCGAGGATGAAGGCGATGTCGTCCGCATCCGAGCAGATGCGCGGCAGGCCGAACAGCGGCCGCGGCGGATCGTCCGGGTGGATGCACATGCGGATGCCGACCTCCTCGGCGGTCGGGATCACCGCCTCGAGGAAGCGCTTGAGATTGGCGCGCAGCCGGTCATGGCCCATGGCGGCGTAGCGCGCCAGGATGCGCTTGAGGCCGGGCACGTCGTAGCGGTCGAAGGCGCCGGGAAGCCCCGCCATCACATTGGCGAGCAGCCGCTCGCGATCGGGTTCGGAGGAGCGCTCGAACCAGGCCCTGGCGCGCTCCATCACCGCCGGCGGATGGCCTTGGTCGGCACCGGGGCGCTCCAGCATGAAATGGTCGACGACGACGTATTCGTGCAGGTTGAAGCGCAGCGCCGTGCCGCCGCCCGGCAGGGGCTGCGCCAGCTCGGTGCGCGTCCAGTCCAGCACCGGCATGAAGTTGTAGCAGACCACATCGATGCCGCAGGCGGCGAGATTGCGCAGCGACTGGCGGTAGTTGGCGAAGATCGGCTCGAGATCGCCTTCGCCGATCTTGACGCTCTCATGCACCGGCAGGCTCTCGACCACCGACCAGCGCAGGCCGAGCGTCGGATCGGCCTCGATGATGGCCTTGCGGGCCGTGATCGCCTCGACGCTCCAGACCTCGCCATAGGGGATCTGATGCAGGGCGTTGACGATGCCGCGCGCGCCCGCCTGCCGGGCCTGCGCGAGCGTCACCACGTCGTCGGGGCCGAACCAGCGCCAGGTCTGTTCCATTGTGGGGTCTCGTCTCCAGAAGCCGCGGGGTGCGGCGGTGTCAGCTAGCGCGGGGCACGCCATGGCCGGCGAAGGCGTCGCCATGCCGGCGTTCGATGGTGGCGATGGCGTCGAAGACGGTGCGCAGATGCGCCCGCATCGTCCGCTCCGCCTGCTCGGCATCGCCGGCGCAGACCGCCTCGATGATGCGCCGGTGCTCGTCGAGGATCATTTCGGACCAGCCGTCCGTCTCCAGCGACAGGCAGCGGGCGCGGTCGAGCTGCGCCTTGACGCTCTCGATCATGTTCCAGACCGAGGGGTGCCCGGCGAGGCGCGAGAGCTCGGCGTGGAAGGCGTCGTCGGCGCTGAAGAAGCCGGCGCGGTCCTGCGCCGCCAGCGCCGCCTCCTGCCGCCGCAGCAGCCCGTGCAGCGCGGCGCGACCGGCCTCGTCGATGCGCTGGGCGGCCAGCATCACGGTGCGGCATTCCAGGGTCTCGCGCACGAACTGGCTGTCATGCACCGCGCCGAGATCGATCGGCGCCACGAAGGTGCCGACCTGCGGCACCACGACGAGGAAGCCTTCCTCGACCAGCCGCTTGAAGGATTCGCGCACGGGCGTGCGGCTGACGCCGAACTGCGCCGCCATGCGTGCTTCCGAGATTGCCTCGCCCGGACGCAGCGCAGCGCTGAGGATATCCGCCCGCAAGGCGCGGTGGATCTCGTCGGTGCTTTGTCGCGCTGCAGGGATGCCCATTGCCAAGCTCTAGTTCACTAGTATACTAGGATACCGATCGCCGCGGTGATAAGCAACTCCATAAGCCCGCGGACGGATCGATTGCCGGTGAGTGCCCGGCAGGGCTCGCCGGGGCAGTTCCGTGGGTCGCTAAAGGCGCAGAGTCGCCAGCAGGGGAGTGAAAATGGTTCAGGACAGCATCAATCGGCGCCGGTTCATCGGTGGTGTCGCGGGCGTTGCCGGCGTGGCTATCGCGCCGGGCGTCTTCGCGCAGCAGCTCAAGCTGCCGACCTCTCCGGTCACGCTCTCTGTCGTCGACGTCGCGGGCAATCTCGCGCTGACGCAGAAGGCCATCGAAAACTATCGCAAGGCCAAGCCCGAGCTGGTCTCGCGCATCACCTTCACCAAGGCGCCGGCCCCCGAGCTGCCGGGCAAGATCAAGGCCCAGCAGGCCGCCAACCGCGTCGACATCGACCTGGTGCTGACCGGCAACGACGCGCTGGCCGCCGGCGTCGAGCAGGGCCTCTGGCAGGCGCTGCTGCCGGACCATGCCGGCGCGCTGCCCAAGCTCGACGAGATCTATCTCGAAGGCGCCGCCAAGATGCAGGCGCTGGCGAGCGGGCAGGGCGTGGTGGTGACCTACTACCCGTCCGGGCCGCTGCTCGAATATATGCCCGACAAGGTCAAGACCCCGCCGACCACGGCGGAGGATCTGCTCGCCTACACCAGGCAGAACAAGGGCCGCTTCATCTACGCCCGCCCGGCCAATTCCGGCCCCGGCCGCACCTTGATCATGGGCCTGCCCTACATCCTCGGCGATTCCGACCCGAAGGACCCGGTCAAGGGCTGGAGCAAGACCTGGGCCTATCTGCGCGAGCTCGGCGAGAACATCGACTACTACCCGGCCGGCACCGGTGCGCTGATGAAGGAGCTCGGCGAGGGCTCGCGCGACATGACGGTGACCACCACGGGCTGGGACATCAACCCGCGCGTGCTCGGCGTGGTGCCGAAGGAGGCCAAGGTGGCTGCCCTCAAGGGCTTCCACTGGGTCACCGACGCCCACTACATGTGCATCCCCAAGGGGGTGGGCGACGCCAAGCTCGCCGTGCTGCTCGACCTGATGAGCTTCCTGCTCACCAAGGAGCAGCAGGCCTACACCTATGACGAGGGCTATTTCTATCCCGGCCCGGCGGTGAAGGGCGTCACGCTCGACATGGCTCCGCCCGAGAGCCAGAAGGCGATCAAGGAGTTCGGCCGGCCCGAATACGACAAGCTGATCGCCGAGAACCCGATCGAGACGCCGCTCGACCCCGACAAGATGGTCGTCGCCTTCCGCATGTGGGACGAGCAGGTCGGCGGCGCCAAGCGCAAGTAAGCCGTCCCGCCGTCAACGCCATGGCCGGGCCGCCCCAGGGCGGCCCGGCACTCCCGCCGTCGCCTGCCCCTGCCGGACGCGCCGTCCGTTCCAAACCCGATGGTCCTTCATGACGATACATGCCGCGAACTTCCGTGAACTCAGGCTCGACCGGCTCTGTCGCGATTTCGGCAGCCACAATGCGGTCAAGGACGTCTCGCTGACGATCGGCAAGGGCGAGTTCATCGCGCTGCTCGGCCCCTCCGGCTGCGGCAAGTCGACCACGCTGAACCTGATCGCGGGCCTGCTGCCGGCGACCGGCGGCGGCATCTGGCTCGACGACCGGCGCATCGATCCGCTGCGCCCGGAAGAGCGCGGCTTCGGCATGGTCTTCCAGAACTACGCGCTGTTCCCGCATATGAACGTGCGCAAGAATATCGGCTTCGGCCTGAAGATGCGCGGCGTCGCACGCGCCGAGATCGACCGTCGCGTCGACGAGGCGGCCGCGCTGGTGCGTCTGCAGAGTCAGGTCGAGAAGCTGCCGGGCCAGCTCTCCGGCGGCCAGCAGCAGCGCGTCGCCATCGCCCGCGCCATCGTGGTCGAGCCGCCGCTGGTCCTGATGGACGAGCCGCTCTCCAATCTCGACGCCAAGCTGCGGCTCGAAATGCGCGCCGAGATCCGCCGCATCCACAATGCGCTCGGCGCCACGACGATCTACGTCACCCACGACCAGGAGGAGGCGCTGTCGCTGGCCGACCGCATCGTGGTCATGCGCGACGGCGCGGTACGCCAGGTCGGCACGCCGGAGGACCTGTTCGCGCGGCCGGAGCATCTCGACGTCGCCGAGTTCATGGGCTTCCGCAACAAGGTCGCCGGGACGGTCGCGGCCGTCTCCGGCGATGAGGTCACCGTGACGATCGGCGATGCCAGCCTGCGCGGCAGGCTGCGCGAGCCGGTCTCTGTCGGCGCCCCCTGCTGGGTGGCGATCCGGCCCGAAGACCTGCACATGGCCGCCTCCGGGCAGGGCGGGCTCGAGGCCGAGGCGGTCTCGACCGAGTTCCGCGGCCGCGAGTTCGTCGGCTTCGCCCGCATGGCGGACGGCACCGACCTCTCCTTCATGGCGGCCGACCGCATCGAGCCCGGCGCCAAGGTCGCGCTCGCGGCCGAGCCGGACCGCGTGCTGGTGTTCGGGGGCGGGCGATGAGCGCGCCGGCCGCGACCGATATCCCGCTGGCGCAGCGCCTCGCCGCGCGCGGGCTCGACGGGCTGACGCTGCTGGTGCTGCCGGCGGTGATCTTCCTGCTGGGCCTGTTCATCTACCCGTTCCTGTACGGGCTGTTCCTGTCGTTCACGCCCAAGGCCGGCGGCAGCATCTTCGCCAATTACCAGCGCTTCTTCTCCGATTCCTATCTCTACGGCACGATCGCGACGACGCTCTGGCTGGCGCTGCCGGTCACCATCGCGACGCTGGTGCTGGCGATCCCGATCGCCTTCCGCGTCCGGCTGATGAAGAACCAGCGCTTGCTGACAACCATCCTGGTGATCCCGATCACGCTCGGCACCGTGCTGGTGGCGCAGGGGCTGCTCAACTATCTCGGGCCGCAGGGCTGGTTCAACCGCACCCTGATGACGCTCGGCATCATCGATTCGCCGGTGCGCCTGCTGCACAATTACTGGGGCGTGATGCTCTCGCTGGTCATCACCGGCTTCCCCTTCACCTTCCTGCTGACGCTCTCCTACATCACCGGCGTCGATCCGGCGCTGGAGCAGGCGGCGGCGACGCTGGGTGCCGGGCCGTGGGAGCGCTTCAAGCACATCCTGTTCCCGCTGCTGCTGCCGGGGCTGGCGATCACCTTCTGCCTGAGCTTCGTGCAGGCCTTCTCGGTCTTCCCCTCGGCGGTGCTGCTCGGCGCGCCCGCGGGACCGACGCGGGTGATCTCGATCGCGGCCTATCAGGCAGCGTTCGAGGAGTACGACTACTCGATGGCGTCCGCCGTCGCGATGGTGATGGGCATGGTCCAGCTCGCCATCGTGGTCGCGGTGCTGGGACTGCGCGGCCTGCTCTATCGCGGTCCCGCCGGCGGCGGAAAGGGCTGAGCCATGGTCAAGGACACCCGTCTCCAGACCCGGCTCTGGGCCGCGGCGAACTGGGCGCTGATCGCCTTCTTCATCGTCAACCTGTTCGCGATGATCGCGACGGTGGTGACCTCCTCCTTCTCCACCCGCTGGCTGCGCTCCTGGCTGCCCGACGGCTGGACCACGAAATGGTATTCGGCCGCCTGGGCCGAGTTCCAGCTCGGCGACGTGCTGAGCGTCACCTTCCAGATCGTCTTCCTGGTGGTGCTGCTCTCGGGGCTGATCGGCGTGCCGGCCGCCTATGCGCTGGCGCGGCGCGATTTCCCCGGCAAGAAGCTGGTGATGCTGCTCTTCCTGCTGCCGCTGCTGGTGCCGCCGATCACCTTCGGCATTCCGCTGGCGACGGTGCTCTACCAGGCGGGGCTGGCCGGCTCAATGTCCGGCGTGGTGCTGGCCAATCTCGTGCCGACCGTGCCCTTCGTCATCCTGGTGATGATCCCGTTCATCGAGCAGATCGACACCAAGATCGAGGCGGCGGCCCGCGTCTTCGGCGCCAACACCTTCAAGCTGTTCGTGCACGTGCTGCTGCCGCTGCTGCTGCCGGGCATCCTCGCGGCACTGCTGCTGGTGCTGGTGCGCACGCTCGCCATGTTCGAGCTGACCTTCCTCACGGCCGGCCCGACCAGCCAGACGCTGGTGGTCGCGCTCTACTACGCGGTCTTCGCCGCCGGCGTGCGCGCCGTGCAGTCGATCGATGCCATGGCGGTGATCTACATGGTCACGACGCTGGTCTGGCTGATCATCGCGCTGCGCTTCGTCAACCCGACGCAGATCGTGGCGCGCGCCAAGCGCTGACGGAAGGCTCGACCAAGGACTCGCCGCCGCCCGCGCGGCGGCGAGGGAACCTCGCGGCCCGTGCCGCATTCCTCCGCAGCCGGTTGCGCTGTGGAGGATCATCGATGCAGATCAGGGCCGAGGCAGGACAGGCGCCGCGCAGGACCCGCCTGCGGCGCGCCAGCATCGACGATCTCACCATAAGGCGGGTCAGGGTCGGCCGGCATTTCGGCTATCGCGACGCGCAGGGCGGCAAGGTCGCCGACAAGGAGACGCTGGCCCGCATCCGCTCCCTCGCCATTCCGCCGGCCTATGACGATGTGCGCATCGCCGCCGATCCGCGCGCCCATCTCCAGGCGGTGGGGCGCGACGAAGCCGGCCGCATCCAGCACCGCTATCATCCCGACTGGGAGCGGGTGCGCGAGCGCCGCAAGCTCAAGCGCCTCTCCAGCCTGATCGGCGTGCTGCCGCGCCTGCGCCAGCGCATCGAGCACGACCTCAAGGACCGTACGCTCTCGCGCAACAAGGCACTGGCGGCGGCCGCCGCGGTGATCGACCGCTGCCATATCCGCGTCGGCAACGAGGTCTACGCCCGCACCCATGGCAGCTACGGCGCCTCGACCCTGCTGAAGCGCCATGTCGCGGTCAGCGGCAGCCGCGTCGCCCTGAGCTTCCGCGGCAAGGCCGGAAAGGACATCGCCTGCGAATGCGAGGATGCCCGGCTGGCGCGCGCCATCGCCCGGCTCGCGACGCTGCCGGGGCGACGCCTGTTCCAGTATCGCGAGGATGACGGCTCGGTCGCGATCGTATCGGCCTCCGAGATCAACGCCTATCTGCGCGAGGCGGCCGGGATGCCGGTCTCCAGCAAGGATCTGCGCATGCTGGCGGCCAATGCCGCCGCTGCCGAGCTGCTGCTCGCCTCCGACATCGCCGCCAGCGAGCGCGGCCGCCGCCGCCAGCTCGCCGACATCATGCGCGCCATCGCCGAGCGACTGGTCAACACCCCGGCGGTCGTCCGCAAGAGCTATGTCCACGCGATCGTGGTCGATTCCTACGCTTCCGGCCGGCTCCAGAGCGCCTATCGGAAGGCGCGCGGCCGGGGCGGCTGCTCGCGCATCGAGCGGGCGCTCGGCGTGCTCGCCGGCTGAGGCGAGGCTGCGCCGTCGCCCCCGCCCGTGCTATGCGCTGCCGCGGATGCGGCGGCGAGGGACTTCATGCGCAGGCTCAGGATCATCGGCATCGGCGCCGGCAACCCCGACCACCTCACCTTGCAGGCCGTAGCGGCACTGAACACGCTCGACGTGGTCTTCCTGCCCGACAAGGGCAGCGAGAAGGGCGCGCTGCGGGCGCTGCGCGAGGAGATCTGCCGCCGCCACGTCACCCGCCCCGACATCCGCATGGTGCCGCTCGCCGTGCCGAAGCGGGCCGAGGCAGGAAATGACTATCGCGGCGCGGTCGACGACTGGCACGCCGCGCTGGCCGAGGCCTATGAGCGGCTCTTCCGCGACCATCTGGCCGAGGGAGAGACCGGCGGCCTGCTGGTCTGGGGCGACCCGGCCCTCTACGACAGCACGCTGCGCATCGTCGAGGCGGTCTGCGCCCGCGGGCTGGCGCTCGACTATGACGTCATCCCCGGTATCAGCAGTGTGCAGGCGCTGGCCGCGTCCCATCGCCTCGTGCTGAACGGCATCGGCGAATCGGTGCTGGTCACCACCGGCCGCCGGCTGGCGCAGGAGGGGTTTCCGCAGAATGCCGGCAGCGTCGTCGCCATGCTGGACGGCGAGCAGGCCTTCGCGGCGATCGATCCCGCCGGGCTGGAGATCTGGTGGGGCGCCTATCTCGGTGCCGAGACGGAAATCCTCGCCAGCGGGCCGCTGGCAGAGGTCTCCGAGGAAATCCGCCGCCGCCGCGCCGAGGCCCGCGCCGCCCATGGCTGGATCATGGACACCTATCTGCTGCGCCGGTCGCGCTAGACGGGCGAGTGGGCAGGGGCTCTATCGCGCGATCGGCGCCTCGCGCCTGGCGGCGCACGGCGCTGATCCGAGGTCGATAAGGGCGAGAACACGGTGGCGACGGACGCAAGGCCCGCCGCCATACAGTCTCAGCCCTTCTTCTGCTGGCCGAATTCCGAGATGCCGCCATGCGCGCCCGACCATTTGGCCGGCTCGTTCAGGAAGCTCTCGACCTCGGCCAGGATCTTCGGCTCGAAATGGCCGCTGGCCTTGGCGGCGGCGAGCACGTCCCACCAGGTGGTGAGGTAGTGCAGCTTCACGCCGATCTCGTCCATCATCTCCCGGCCTTCCTTGAAGATGTCGTAGTAGAACAGCACGAAGCAGTGATCGACCTTGGCGCCGGCGTCGCGCAGGGCCTTGCAGAAATTGACCTTGCTGCCGCCGTCGGTCGCCAGGTCCTCGACGAGCAGGGTGCGCGCGCCCTCGACGACCTCGCCCTCGATCTGCGCGTTGCGGCCAAAGCCCTTGGGCTTCTTGCGGACATACTGCATCGGCAGTGACAGCCGGTCCGAGATCCAGGCGGCGAAGGGGATGCCGGCCGTCTCGCCGCCGGCGACGATGTCGATCGATTCGTAGCCGATGTCGCGCACGATGGTGGTGGCGGCGAAGTCGATCAGCGAGGAGCGCAGCCGCGGGAAGGAGATGATCTTGCGGCAGTCGATATAGACCGGGCTCGCCCAGCCCGAGGTGAAGGTGAAGGGCTTGTCGCTGTAGAAGTGGACCGCCTTGATCTCGAGCAGCATCTTCGCCGCTTCGAGCGCGATCGTGGCCCGGTCGACCGGCATGTAGAGGTTGGTCATGGTCTCGCTCTCCCAGGCCCGCGCGCACGACTGCGGCGCCGGGCGGCGGCGTCGTGGGCGGTTGCGATGTGGCAAACGGCCTCTTTTCCGCAGGTTGCGGCCGCCGGTCAATCCCGCCGCGCGGCATTTCCCACCGCGATCGCGTGACGGGCGCGGCTTGCGGGGGCGACGGCCCGGCCCGTCCATGGTAAGCGCCCGCAGCGGCGGCGACGGCCGCGGGCGGTTTTTGCGCGGATGCGCGCGGCTAAGGGCAGAGCGAGGGCAGGGCATGAGCGTCACGGATCTCTTCGGCAGCAGGCAGGACGCGGCCGCCGGCACCTTCGAGACGCTGACCATCCGCCGCCCGGACGACTGGCACGTCCATCTGCGCGACGGCGCGATGCTGAAGGCCGTTCTGCCCTTCACCGCCACGCAGTTCCGCCGCGGCATCATCATGCCGAACCTGGTGCCGCCGGTGACCTCGGTCGACGCGGCCAGCGCCTATCGCGAGCGTATCCTGGCGGCGCGGCCGGAGGGCAGCGACTTCACCCCGCTGATGACCTGCTATCTCACCGACGCGACCGACCCGGCCGAGATCGAGCGCGGCTTCCGCGAGGGCGTCTGGGTCGCCGCCAAACTTTATCCCTCCGGCGCCACCACCAACTCGCATCACGGCGTTACCAGCATCCCGAAGCTCGCCCCCGTGCTGGAGCGGATGGAGGCGATCGGCATGCCGGTGCTGGTCCATGGTGAATCGACCGATCCCGAGGTCGACATCTTCGACCGCGAGGCGGTCTTCATGGAGACCGAGATGCTGCCGCTGCTCAAGCGCCATCCCGGGCTCAAGGTCGTGGTCGAGCACGTCACCACCGCCGAGACGGTCGAGATCGTGCGCGCCCATGCCGGCCGCGCCGCCGGCACGATCACGCCGCACCACCTCATCATCAACCGCACCTCGATCTTCCAGGGCGGCCTGCGCCCGCATCTCTACTGCTTGCCCGTCGCCAAGCGCGAGCGGCACCGGCTGGCGCTGCGCAAGGCCGCGACCGCCGGCGACGGCAACTTCTTCATCGGCACCGACACCGCCCCGCATCTGCGCAGCGCCAAGCAGGCCGAATGCTGCTCGGCCGGCGTCTTCGGCGGCGCCACCGCACTGCAGACCTATGTCCAGGTCTTCGACGAGGAGGGCGCGCTCGACCGGTTCGAGGCCTTCGCCTCCGAGAACGGCGCGCGCTTCTACGGGCTGCCGCTGAACCAGGGCACGATCACGCTGGAAAAGCGCCCCTGCCGCGTCTCGCCGGCGGTCGCGGTCGGCGAGGAGGACGTGGTGGTCTTCCGCGGCGGCGAGGAACTGCCCTGGTCGCTCGGCGCCATCGCGGGCTGAAGGGGCTGCGCCTGATTCGCGCCATCGGTTGAAAAACCGCGCGGGTCCGCTAGGTGTGGGGCGATGAACCGTCCCCGGCGGCCCGCCAGACCGCCCTTAGCAGCAGGACCCGAGGCTTGGATCTTCGTTTTTCCGTCGCGCCTATGATGGACTGGACCGATCGGCATTGCCGTGTCGTCCATCGCCTGATGTCGCGCCGCGCGCGGCTCTATAGCGAGATGGTCACCGCCCAGGCCGTGATCCGCGGCGACCGCGAGCGGCTGATCGGCTTCGACGCGGTCGAGCATCCCGTCGCGCTCCAGCTCGGCGGCAACGACCCGGCCCTGCTGGCGCAGGCGGCCCGGATCGGCGCCGATTTCGGCTATGACGAGATCAACCTGAACTGCGGCTGCCCCTCCGACCGGGTGCAGGGCGGAGCCTTCGGCGCCTGTCTGATGAAGGAGCCGGCGCTGGTGGGCGACTGCGTCGCCGCGATGAAGGCCGCCGTGGCCATCCCCGTCACGGTGAAGTGCCGCACCGGCGTCGACGAGCAGGACCCCGAGGCCGCGCTCGACGCGCTGACCGCGAGCGTCCGCGCCGCCGGCGTCGACGCGCTGATCGTCCATGCCCGCAAGGCCTGGCTGCAGGGGCTCTCGCCCAAGGAGAACCGCGAGGTGCCGCCGCTCGATTACGAGCGCGCCTATCGGCTCAAGGCGGCCAATCCCGGACTGATCGTCGCGCTCAACGGCGGCATCCGTGCGCCGGACGAGTGGCTGCCGCATCTGGAGCGTCTCGACGGCGTGATGATCGGCCGCGAGGCCTACCAGAATCCCGAAATCCTGCTGGCGGTCGATCCGCTGCTCCATGGCGAGGCGCCGCCGGTGTCGGACGCCTTCGCCATGCTGGAGGCGCTGGAGCCCTTCATCGCGGCGCATCTGGAGCGCGGCGGCCGGCTGCATGCCTTCACCCGCCACCTCGTCGGGCTCTTCCCAGGCCGGCGCGGTTCGCGCCTGTTCCGCCGCCATCTCGCCGAGCATTGCGTCGCGGCCGGCGCCGGCCTCGCCGATTTGCGCGCCGCGATCGCCCATGTCGAGCGCGAGCGCCCCGTCATCGCCGCCGCGTGAGCCGCCCGAGGGTTTTTCCATGAGCGCTGCCGAACCCGCAGTCGTCGCGCGCGTCGAGGCGAGCTTCGCACGCCAGGCCTTCATGGCGACGCTGGGTGCGCGACTCGCCCATGTCGGCGCGGGCGAGGTCGAGGTGCATCTGCCGGTGGCGGCCCATCTCGGCCAGCAGCACGGTTTCGTGCATGCCGGCGCCGTCGCCACGATCGCCGACAATGCCTGCGGCTTCGCGGCTTTGACCCTGATGCCGCCCGGCACCGGCGTGCTGACCGCCGAGTTCAAGATCAACCTGCTGGCGCCTGCGACCGGCGAGGCGCTGATCGCGCGTGGCCGTGTGGTGAAGGCTGGCCGCACGCTGACGCTGGCCATGGCCGAGGTGTTCTCGGTCTCGGGCGGGGCCGAGAAGCTCTGCGCCATGATGACCGCGACCTGCATGACGATCGCCGGGCGCGAGGGCATCGCCGACTGAGGGCGGCCCGCGGCCGGGCGACGCATGCCCGGCCTGCCATGGGCAAGCTTGCCCTTTCGTCACAAACGCTTAAGACCGCCGCGACGTCCTTCCCGATCGGATATGCGATGATCGCCGGCATTCCCCTGAACGACCTGATCTTCCTCGCGGTCTCGCTGGTCGCAGCCGGGGCCGTCACCGGGCTGCTCGCCGGCGTGTTCGGCGTCGGCGGCGGCGCGGTGGTCGTGCCGGTGCTCTACGAGGTCTTCCGCGTGATCGGCGTGCCGGACGAGGTGCGGATGCCGCTCGCGGTCGGCACCTCGCTGGCGGTGATCATCCCGACCTCTATCCGCTCCTTCAACGCCCATCGCGCCAAGGGCATGGTCGACACCTCGATCATCAAGGTCTGGGCGGTGCCGGTCGTGCTCGGCGTCATCGGCGGCAGCGTCATCGCCCGCTACGCGCCGGCCGACCTGTTCAAGGCGGTGTTCGTCGCCGTCGCCTTCATCAGCGCGCTGCGGCTGCTCTTCGCCTCCGACCGCTGGAAGCTCGGCGACGACATGCCGGGCCCCTTCCTGATGCGTGTCTACGGGCTGGTGATCGGCGTGCTCTCGGCGCTGATGGGCATCGGCGGCGGCCAGCTTTCCAGCCTGTTCATGACCTTCTACGGCCGGCCGATCCACCAGGCGGTCGCGACCTCGTCCGGCCTCGGCGTGCTGATCTCGATCCCCGGCGCGCTCGGCTACATCTATGCCGGCTGGCCGAAGATGGACGTGCTGCCGGCCTTCTCGCTCGGCTATGTCTCGCTGATCGGCTTCCTGCTGTTCATCCCGACTTCGATCTGGACGGCGCCGATCGGCGCGCGGCTGGCGCACCGGCTGTCGAAGCGAAGGCTCGAGGTCGCCTTCGGCCTGTTCCTGCTCGTGGTCTGCGTCCGTTTCGCCTGGTCGCTGATCGCCTGAGGAGCGCGCCTGCTGCCCTAAGGGCAGCTTCCCTCAGCCCGGCTGGCGTGGATGCCGCCCGGCCTGCGCCGCGCCGAGGCGCTCGCCCAGCGTCGCCATGATCGCGCGCCGCTCCGCCTCCGAGAGCCGCGACCATTGCGCGATTTCCTGCAAGGTTCGGCCGCAGCCTTCGCACAGCCCGCTCGCCTGATCGATCACGCAGATCTGCACGCAGGGGGTGGAGACGCCGGTCACGCGGCGGCCCAGCCGAGCGCGGCGGCGAGGCCGAGATAGATCGCGATCTCGCCGAGCTGCTGCGCCGCGCCGAGGATGTCGCCGGTCTGCCCGCCGATCAGGCGCCGCGCCATGGAGGCGAGCAGCGAGCCGGCCAGCACCGACAGAGCGAGCCCGAGCAGCAGGCCGGGCAGGGGCAGCAGGCCGGCAGCCCCCAGCGCCAGCGCGACGGCTCCCGACAAGCCATAGGCTACAGGCAGCACCGAACGCGCCGGCTGGCCGACGGCGGCGGAAGCACCGTCGCGCCGGGTCGGCGGGGTGGTGGCGAGGATGCGGATGCCCTCGACGCGCGACCAAGGCGCTGCGGCGAGCACGGCCGCCGCCATGGCGAGCGGGCCCGAAGCCTCGAGGATCGCGGCCAGCGCCGTCACCCGCAGCAGCACCGAGAGCCCCAGCGCCAGCGCCCCGAAGGTGCCGACGCGGCTGTCCTTCATGATCTCCAGCCGGCGCTCCGGCGTGTGCCCGCCGAACAGCCCATCGGCGGTGTCGGCGAGCCCGTCCTCGTGGAAGGCGCCGGTGGTGACGACCAGCGCGGTCACGGTGAGCGCAGCCGCCAGCAGCGGCGCGATCCCGGCCAGCCCGGCCAACAGGGCGGTCACGGTTGCGGGCAGGGCGATTGCCAGCGCCGCTAGAGGCAGGGCGCGCGGCACCAGCCGGAAATCGGGCAGGCCATGGGGCGTCTCGCCCGGCAGGGCCGGCACGGGCAGGCGCGAATAGAAGCGGATGCAGGTCGCTGTCGCGATCGCCCACCCCGGCCAGTTGGGGGGCGTCGCCTGCGTCGCATCATCGCTGTCGGTCTGCGTCACGCCACCCTCGGATTGTCTTCGGCGACTCCAGCCTATAGCAGCAGCGGCGAGTGCGCGGCGATGCCCGTGCGAGTCCGACATTCCAGGCTTCCACGAGAACGCTGCGATGACCGCCTCCGGCCTGCCCTTCGACGATATCCGTAACCTGCTCGCCAATATGCCAGGCCCCGACATGGCCGCCGCCAATGCGGTGCGCGCCCGCGACAAGCAACTGACCAAGCCCGCGGGCAGCCTCGGCCGCCTCGAGGAGATCGCCGAATGGCTCGCCGCCTGGCAGGGCAAGGCGCCCCCGCGCGTCGACCGGCCGCTGGTCTGCGTCTTCGCCGGCAATCACGGCGTGGTGGCGCAGGGCGTCTCGGCCTATCCGCAGTCGGTGACCCGGCAGATGCTGGAGAACTTTGCCGCCGGCGGAGCCGCTATTAACCAGATCTGCGCCGCCTACGATCTCGGCTTCAAGGTCTTCGACCTGGCGCTCGACCTGCCGACCGGCGACTTCACCCGCGAGGATGCGCTCGACGAGCGCGCCTGCGTCGCCACCATGGCCTTCGGCATGGAGGCGCTCGCCGGCGGGGCCGACCTGCTGGCGCTGGGCGAAATGGGTATCGGCAACACCACCTCGGCGGCGGCGATCTTCGCGGCGCTCTATGGCGGTGACGTCGCCCGCTGGTGCGGCCGTGGCACCGGGCTCGACGATGCCGGGCTGGCGCGCAAGGTCGCGGCGGTGGAGGCCGGGCTGAAGCGGCACGCGGCGCATCTCGCCGATCCGCTCGAAGTGCTGCGTCGCTTCGGCGGGCGTGAGATCGCGGCGATCTGCGGCGCGATCCTGGCCGCGCGCCTGCAGCGCATCCCGGTGATTCTCGACGGCTATGTCGTCACCGCCGCCGCAGCCATCCTGCATGCGCTCGATCCGGCGGCGCTCGACCATTGCATCGCCGGCCATCTCTCGGCCGAGGGCGCGCATGCGGAGGTGCTGGTGCGCCTCGGCAAGCAGCCGCTGCTGGCGCTCGACATGCGCCTCGGCGAGGCGACGGGCGCCGCGCTGGCAGCCGGGCTCGTCAAGGCGGCGGCCGGTGTGCATTCCGGCATGGCGACGTTCGCGCAGGCCGGCGTCTCCGGCAAGGACGCGGCCGCTACGCACTGATCTGCGCGAGAACCGCGTCTCAGCGCTCGATCTGGTCGCGCTGCATCTCGTCGGAGAGCCGCGCCGCGCCGGGCGGCCGCGAGCGCGACCAGACTACCGCGAGCATCAGCCCGACGGGGATCGCCAGCAGGATCGTCCAGGCCAGGAAGCCCCATTCCGCTTGCATGTGTGTCGTCCTTTCGCAACGGAAACCCGGCCGATGGCCGCGAGGTTCCGTGCCGCCGTCGCGGCGGCCGTCTTGCTGCCGCGATCCTCGGCGAAATCTTGACAGGCGCCGGTGCGGACCGCGAAACCGGTCCTGGCGGCAGGCGCCTGACGAGGGACGGCATGAAGCTCTATGATGGCGGTCGGGCGCCCAATCCCCGACGGGTCCGCATTTTCTACGCCGAGAAGGGCATCCCGCTGCCCGAGATCGTGCCGGTCGACATCGCCGCGCGCGAGCACCTGACGCCGGAGTTCGCCCGCATCAACCCGGCAAGGCGCGTCCCGGTCCTCGTCCTCGACGACGGGACTGCGCTGGCCGAGACCATGGCGATCTGCCGCTATCTCGAAGGGCTGCACCCTGAGCCGGCGCTCTTTGGCGCCACGCCGAAGCAGGCGGCGCTGATCGAGATGTGGAACCGGCGCATCGAGCTCGGCCTGTTCGCCTCGGTCACCGCCGTCTTCCGCCACAGCCATCCCTCCATGGCCGATCTGGAGCGCCAGGTGCCCGAATGGGCGCAGGCCAACCGCGACATGGTCGACGACCAGCTGACGCTGCTCGACCTGCAGCTGGCCGGCAGCCGCTTCCTCTGCGGCGAGGAACTCAGCGTCGCCGACATCAGCGCCGGCATCGCCATAGACTTCATGAAGCCGGCCCGCATCGCGCTGCCGGAGGAGTTCGCCAATATCCGCCGCTGGCATGCAGAGCTCTCGTCGCGGCCGAGCTGGAGGGCCTGAGCGGTGCGGCATCTGCTGCTGCTGCCGTTCCTCGTGCTGCTGCCCGTCTGGCCCGCCGGCGCCCAGATGCTGACCGGCGAGCAGATCGGCGAGGCCTTCGGCGGCAACACGGTCAGCGGCCGCTATACCGGCGGCGGCTTCTTCACCGAATATCACGATCCGGACGGGCGGGCGCTCGGCCATAATGGCTGGTTCGCCAACACCGACGCCTGCTGGATCACCCGGGCCAATTCCGTCTGCTACTATTACGGCCCGCCGGAGAAGCGCACCACGCATTGCTTCACCGTGGAGCGGAAGGACAAGCTCTACATCCTGCGCAATGCCGGGGACGGCCGCATCAATGCGGTGGCCTCGGTCGAACTGGCCAATCCGCGCAACCATACCGACCAGGGCAAGCCCTGGTATTGCGACGGGCTGATCTCGCGCGCGCCGGGCAAGGCGATGTCGCGCAAGGTGGCGGCGCGATGAGGCGGCTTTTCCTGCTCGCTGCGCTGGCGCTGCTGGTCCGGCCGGGTCCGGCGGCCGCGGTCGACAAGCTGAGCGGCGAGCAGATCCGCACGCTGTTCGAGGGCAACACCGTGCTCGGCCGCTATGCGAACGGGCTGCCCTTCAGCGAGTATCATCATCCCGACGGCCGCGCGCCGGGCCATAACCGCAACGTGCCCAACACCGACGCCTGCTGGACCACTACGGCGGACGCCGTCTGCTACTACTACGGCCCGTTCGAGACGCGCCGGACCTATTGCTTCACGGTCGAGCGCAGCGGCACGCTCTACGTGCTGCGCACCCAGCGCAGCGGCCGCATCAACGCGCTGGCGCGGATCGAGCCCGGCGACGGCGAGAAGCACACCGAGAAGACGCCGCCCTGGCATTGCGACGGGCTGATCTCGCAGCGGCCCGGGGGCGCGCGCCTGGCCGCACGATGACGGACCGCGAGCGCGATCCGCAGGACGGCCTGGACGCGGTGCTGGCGGAGCTGCGCGCCTGCCGCATCTGCCGCGACGCACCGCGCTATCTGCCCGGCCTGCCGCACCAGCCGCGCCCGGTCATCCAGGCGGCGGCGAGCGCCCGCCTGCTGATTGCCGGCCAGGCGCCCGGCACCCGCGTCCACGCCAGCGGCCGGCCGTTCACCGACCGTTCGGGCGACCGGCTGCGCGACTGGCTCGGGCTCGATGCCGAGCGCTTCTACGACGCCGCGCGCGTCGCCGTCGTGCCGATGGGGCATTGCTTTCCGGGGCTCGACGCCAAGGGCGGCGACCTGCCACCGCGGCGCGAATGCGCGCCGGAATGGCGGGAGCGCGTGCTGGCGGAACTGCCGGCGCTCGAGCTGGTGCTGCCGATCGGGCGCTATGCCCAGGCCTGGCATCTCGGCCGCGAGGCGGCGAAGAACCTGACCGCCACCGTCGCCGACTGGCGCAGCGTCTTCGCGCTGCCGCGCCGGCCGCGCGTGCTGCCGCTGCCGCATCCCTCCTGGCGCAACAATGCCTGGCTGCGGCGGAACCCGTGGTTCGAGGCCGAGCTGGTGCCGGTGCTGCGGGCCGAGGTCGCCCGGCTGGTCGGGTAGCGGCCCCGCTCTCACGGGGCGGGCGGGAAGGCAAGCCGGGGCCTGCGCTGGACGCGGCCCCGGATGGTGTCATGGTGCGCCCGGCGGCGAGCGTAGCGCTGCGCCTTACGATTCCAGGCGCTTCAGCAGGCTCGACGTATCCCAGCGGCCGCCGCCCAGCGTCTGCACGTCGGCATAGAACTGGTCGACCAGCGCGGTGACCGGCAGGCGGGCGCCGTTGCTGCGCGCCTCGTCGAGCACGATGCCGAGGTCCTTGCGCATCCAGTCGACGGCGAAGCCGTAGTCGAACTTGCCGATGTTCATGGTCTTGCCGCGGTTCTCCATCTGCCAGGAGCCGGCGGCGCCCTTGGAGATCACCTCGATCATCGCATCGACGTCGATGCCGGCGCGCTTGGCGAAGTGCACACCCTCGGCCAGCGCCTGCACCAGCCCGGCGATGCAGATCTGGTTGACCATCTTGGTGAGCTGGCCGGCACCGGCCGGGCCCATCAGGCGGCACATGCGGGCGAAGCTCGCGATCACCGGCTCGACGCGGGTGAAGACCGCCTCGTCGCCGCCGCACATCACGGTCAGCACGCCGTTCTCGGCGCCGGCCTGGCCGCCGGAGACCGGTGCGTCGACGAAGCCGAAGCCGGCTTCCGCCGCTGCGGCATAGAGCTCGCGCGCCACATTGGCGGAGGCGGTGGTGTGGTCGACGAAGACCGCGCCCTTTTCCATGGCGGCGAACGCGCCGCCCTCGCCGGTGGTGACCGAGCGCAGGTCGTCATCGTTGCCGACGCAGGCGAAGACGATCTCCTGGCCGCGCGCGGCGTCGGCCGGCGTCGGGGCCGAGACGCCGCCATGCTGGGCCACCCAGGCCTGCGCCTTCGCCGGAGAGCGGTTGTAGACCGTGACCTCGTGGCCCTTGGCCTTGAGGTGTCCGGCCATGGGGTACCCCATCACGCCGAGCCCGAGGAATGCGACCTTTGCCATGTCCAGCTCCACCCTTCTTCTCTGGAAGTCCGGATTGCGTGTACCGCCTCATCCCTGGGCTGCAAAGCCGTTCGCGCGGGATCGGCGCATGCCGGAGGCGCGCACGCCCCGGTTGCCTGAGCTGCGGCACGGGCGTAGGAGCGGCCCATGACCGTGAGCAATGACGACGAACTGCAGGCGCTGCGCGAGATCGGGCGCATCGTGGCGGAGACGCTGGCCGTGATGGGCAAGGCGCTCGAGCCGGGCATCACCACCGCCGAGCTCGACGCGATCGGCCGTCGCCACCTCACCCTGCACGGCGCCCGCTCGGCCCCCGAGGTCGACTACGCCTTCCCGGGTGCCACCTGCATCAGCGTCAACGAAGAGGTCGCGCACGGCATCCCTGGGGCGCGGCGCATCGCGGCCGGCGATCTCGTCAACATAGACGTCTCGGCGGAGAAGGGCGGCTTCTACTCGGACACGGGTGCCTCCTTCATCGTGCCGCCGGGCGACCGGCGCATCGAGAAACTCTGCCGCGACGGCAAGCGCGCGCTCTGGGCCGGCATCGGCCAGGTCGGCGCCGGCAAGCCGCTGGCCGGCATCGGCAGCGCGGTCGGCCGCTTCGCCGGCAAGAACGGCTACACGCTGGTGCGCAACCTCGCCAGCCACGGCATCGGCCGCTCGCTGCACGAGGAGCCGAAGGAACTCGCGACCTGGCCTGAGAAGGCCGAGCGCCGGATCATGCGCAAGGGCCAGGTCTTCACCATCGAGCCCTTCCTCTCGCTCGGGGCCGAATGGGCCGAGACGACCGATGACGATCGCTGGACGCTCTACGGCACGCCGAGCGCGCCGACCGTGCAGTACGAGCACACGCTGGTGGTGACCGCCTCGGGCGCCACGGTGCTGACGCTGGCGGCCTGATGGGCGGCGGCTAGCGCAGCGCCATGTGCCGGGTCAGGCGCCGCTCGAACAAGTCCCAGACGCGCCGGACGATCTCGACCAGTGCCAGATACACCAGCGCCGCATAGAGATAGATCGACAGGTCGAAGGATCGCGCGAAGGCGAGACGCGTCGCGCCCATCAGGTCGAACAGCGTCACCAGCGAGGCGATGGCGCTCGACTTGATCATCACGATCAGCTCGTTGCCGAGCGGCCGCAGCGCCAGGATCATCGCCTGGGGCATGATGACCAGCAGCAGCGTCTTCCAGCGCGGCAGGCCGAGCGACAGCGCGCCCTCGAACTGCCCGCGCGGGATCGACTGGATGGCGCCGCGCAGGATTTCGGCCTGATAGGCGGCCGTGTTCACCGTGAAGGTCAGGAGCGCGCAGTAGAACGGCTCGCGGAACAGCCACCACAGCCCGACCTCCTGCCAGAACGGCCGGAACTGCCCGAGGCCGTAATAGACCAGGAAGAGCTGGCAGAGCAGCGGTGTGCCGCGGAAGAAGGTGGTGTAGCCGGTGATAGTCGCGGCGAGCCAGCGCGGCCCGTAGAGCCGCCCGACCGCTAGCGGCACCGCCATGACGAAGCCGAGCGCCACCGAGATCGCCACCAGCTGCAGCGTGATGCCGAGTCCGGTCGCCATCCGGCAGCCATAGTTCTGCAGAGCTTCGTTGCCGGTGATGAGGCCGGGATACTCGCACCACCTCATCGCGTGCTCCCGCCGAAAGCGCTGTAGCCGCGATTGGCCCTGGCCTCCATCCGCGCCAGCCCCCAGGCCGAGACCAGCGAGAAGAACAGATAGAGCAGGATCGCCGCGCCGAAGAACAGGAAGGGCTCCTTGGTGGTGACGTTGGCCCGCGTGGTGATGAACATGATGTCGGGCAGCGTGATCACCGAGACCAGCGAGGTCTCCTTGAGCAGCACCATCCAGTTGTTGCCGAGGCCGGGCAGGGCGACGCGCATCAGCTGCGGGAAGACGACGAGGCGGAAGGCCTGCCGGCGGCTGAGGCCGAGCGCCGCCGCGGCCTCGCGCTGGCCGCGCTGCACCGAATCGAGCGCCGCCACCCAGACCTCGCTGGAGAAGGCGCCGAGCACGAGGCCCAGCGCCACCATGCCGGCGACGAAGGGTGGCATCGAGAAGCCGCTCCACAGCTTCTGCATCAGCACCTGGATGCCGAAATAGATGATGTAGAGCGTCAGGAGCTCCGGCACGCCGCGGAACACGGTGGTGAACAGGGTCGCGGCGCCGCGCACCAGCGCGTTGCGCGAGCGCTTGCCGAGCGCCACCAGCAGGCCCAGCGCCAGGCCGAAGGGCAGGGTGGCGAGCGCGATCGAAATGGTAACGAGTGCGCCCTGCAGGAGAGCGAGGCCCCAGCCTCCCGGGCCGAAGCCGAGCAGTGCGAGCTTGTCGAGCATGACCGGTATCGTCGGGATCCGAAGGGGAAGGCCGGGCCGTCAGGCCCGGCGGGAGAGGGGGCGCGGCTTCAGTTCACGGTGAACTGGAACCACTTGTCCTCGATCTTCTTCTGCGTGCCGTCGGCGATCGTCTCGGCGATGGCCTTGTCGAGCATCGCCTTCAGCGCGGTGTCCGACTTGCGCACGGCGGCCGCGACGCCCGGCCCGTGGATGGCCTCGTCGCGCGTCACCTCGGCGATCAGCTTGCAGCAGTCCTTGCCCTGGCCCTTGAGGAAGTCGGCCAGCGCCAGCGCGTCGGCCACGGCATAGTCGAGCCGGCCGTTCAGCAGGTCGAGATTGACCTCCTCCTGCGTCGGGTAGAGCCGCGCCGTCGCGTCGGGATAGACCTTCTCGACATAGTTGGCGTGGATGGTCGAGCCCTGCGCGCCGATCGCCTTGCCCTTGAGGGCAGCTGGCGACACGTCGTTCGACTTGGTGCTCTTCGGGCCGATCACCCAGATCGGCGTCTTGCTGTACACCGCGCTGAAGGCGACCTGCTTCCGGCGTTCCTCGGTGGCGTTCATGCCGGCGATGATCACGTCGTATTTGTTGGCCTGCAGCGCGGGAATGATGCCGTCCCAGTCCTGCACCACCCAGGTACAGGTCACCTTCATCCGCTCGCAGAGCACCTTGCCGTAGTCAATCTCGAAGCCCTCGAGCTCCTTCTTGGCGTTGAGGTTGTTGTAGGGCGGATAGGCGCCTTCGGTGCCGATCCTGATCTCCTTCCACTCCTTCGTCTGGGCCGAAACGGTGGTGGCGGCGGCGCAGCTCAGCGCCAGGACGGCAAGAAACCCGGTGAACGCCTTCATGAAACCTCCCTCTCGCGATTCTGCCGGTGGGCACCGAACGCCCGGCCGGATCATGGCGACACTGTGAGGGAGGAACGGGCGCAGCGGCAAGGGGCGGCGAAGGGAAGCGCGCCGCTTTCGCGGGCGGACCGGTCAAAAATGCTGCAGGACGGCCCGCGAAGGCGTCCGGCTCAGCGGGGCGCGCCGGGCTCGCCGCGCCGCGCATCCCACCAAGTCAGAAGGAAGACCGCGAAGCCGGCGAGCGCCAGGCCCATGCCGACCCAGCCGGTCGATGTCCAGCCATAACCGGCCGCGATCGCCATGCCGCCGAGCCAGGGGCCGAGCGCGTTGGCGGTGTTGAAGGCGCTGTGGTTGAGCGCCGCCGCCAGCGACTGTGCGTCCTGCGCCACGTCCATCAGCCGGGTCTGGAGCGGCGTGCCGAGCCCGCCGCCGCAGCCGATCATGAACACGACCACGCAGACCGCGACGAGATTGCCGGCCGCGAACGGGAACAGCGCCAGCGACAGCGCGCTCCACAGCAGGATCGCGCCGATCGACGGCATCAGCGCCCGGTCCGCGGCCCAGGCGGCGGCGAGCGTGCCGACGGTCAGGCCGAGGCCGAACACGGCGAGCACGACCGGCACCATGGCCGGCGAGACCTGCGTCACCTCCAGAAGCGTCGAGGCGACATAGGTGTAGACCGCGAACATGCCGCCGAAGCCGATCGCGCCGATCGCCAGCGTTAGCCAGACCTGGCGGTGGCGCAGCGCACCGAGCTCGCGCAGCGGGCTGGAGCCCGCCTGCGGCTCGTCGCGCGGCGCGAAGAGCGCGATCAGCACGGCGGTCAGCGCCGCCAGCAGTGCCACGAGGCCGAAGCCCCAGCGCCAGCCCAGCCACTGGCCGAGCCCGTTGGCGAGCGGCACGCCGATGATCGTCGCGATCGTCAGGCCCAGCATGACGCGCGCCACGGCCTGCGACCGGCGGTTGCGCGGCACCAGCGAGGCCGCGACCAGCGCCGCCACGCCGAAATAGGCGCCATGCGGCAGGCCGCTGAGGAAGCGGAAGGCGAGCATCCAGGAATAGCTCGGCGCCAGCGCGCTCAGCCCGTTGGTCACGGCGAAGGTCGCCATCAGGCCGATGAGCAGCGTCCGGCGCGACAGCCGCGCCGCCAGCACGGCGATCACCGGCGCGCCGACCACCACGCCGGCGGCATAGGCGCTGATCACAAGACCCGCCGTGGGTTCGTCGATGCCGAGCCCGGCCGAGAAATAGGGCAGGAGGCTCATCACCGCGAACTCGGCCGTGCCGATGGCGAAACCGCCCATGGCGAGCGCCAGCAGCACGAGGGAGACGCGGTGGGGCGCGGCGCGGGGCGACGTGGCGGGCGCGGCCTGCGCATCGCGCGCAGCAACGTCCTCCGTGACGGACAGGCTCATGGATCGGCTTCGGAAAAGGAGTGTTGGCGCAGACATGGGCATGCTGCGCTGCAATAACATGCGTCGATCATGCGCTTTGCGCAAGTCCCCCGCGGGGATACCTGCCGTTACACTCTCCGTCATGTGATCGGCGCATGCGGATGGGCGGCTTCATAGGCACGGGGCTTCGCGGTGCGCGGCGAGAAACCATCTTTCCACGGCCGTTTCCGGTGATTTGCCGCGACAACTGCTGCAAAAATCGCCTGTTTCGGTGCGTGGTGGTGGTTGACCGCGCCCCCGAAAAGCCGCATCGCTTGAGCGCAGCCGTGCCATGCTCTGGGCGCAAAGCGCCCCTATGCGCAGGGCCATGGCGGGCGACGGCAACGGAGGTGCTCCGCAGGTTCGCGCAGACGGGGAGGGCAGCCGCCTCTCGGGCAGGATCCCGCCGGAAGGGCTCCGCAGAGAGCCCGCCATCCCCCACCAATGTCGCCCTTCTAGTTCGCGTCGTGCCGTTCTATCGCTGGTCGCGCACGACGATAAAAAACGTCGAAACGAGGAGATGTCCCAGATGAAGCGTCGTCACTTTCTGCAGGCCGCCACGGTCGGCGCGGCCGGCTCCACCATCGCGATGCCGGCGATCGCCCAGTCGAATCCCGAGGTGAAGTGGCGCCTGACCTCCAGCTTCCCGAAGTCGCTCGACACGATCTATGGCGGCGGCGAGACGCTGGCCAAGATGGTCTCCGAGCTGACCGACGGGAAGTTCCAGATCCAGGTCTTCGCCGCGGGCGAGATCGTGCCCGGCCTGCAGGCGCTCGACGCCGTGTCGAACAACACGGTCGAGATCTGCCACACGGTCTCCTACTACTATGTCGGCAAGGATCCGACCTTCGCGATCCCGTCCTCGGTGCCGTTCGGCCTGAACACCCGCATGCAGACCGCCTGGCTGGCGCAGGGCGGCGGCGACGCGCTCTTCAACGAGTTCTGGAAGAAGTACAACGTCGTCGGCATCCAGTGCGGCAACACCGGCGCGCAGATGGGCGGCTGGTTCCGCAAGGAGATCAAGTCGGTCGCCGACCTGCAGGGCCTGAAGATGCGCATCGCCGGCATCGCCGGCTCGGTGCTGCAGAAGCTCGGCGTCGTGCCGCAGCAGCTCGCCGGCGGCGACATCTACCCCTCGCTCGAAAAGGGCACGATCGACGGCGCCGAATGGGTCGGCCCCTATGACGACGAGAAGCTCGGCTTCGCCAAGGTCGCGCCCTATTACTATTATCCCGGCTTCTGGGAGGGCGGCCCGGCCGTCCACGCCTTCATCAACACCGAGCGGTGGGACAGCCTGCCGAAGCATTACCAGGCGGCGCTGCGCGCGGCGGCGGCCTATGCCACCCAGCAGATGACCGCCAAGTACGACGTGCAGAACCCGGCGGCGCTGAAGCGCCTGATCGCGGCCGGCGCGCAGCTCCGCCCGTTCCCGCAGGACGTGATGGACGCCTCGCTCAAGGCCTCGAACGAGCTCTATGCCGAGATCTCGGCGAAGAACCCGGAGTTCAAGAAGGCGATCGACGCGATGAACGCCTTCCGCAACGACCAGTATCTCTGGTGGCAGGTGGCGGAGCTGACCTTCGACATCTTCCAGGTGCGCAACCGCACGGCAAAGTGATCGCTGCGCGCCAGCGTGACGATGATCAGCGAAAGCCCGGCCCGGTGCCGGGCTTTCCGCGTTTTCAGGCAATGGCTGTCGCGCCATCTGCCGCCATGCCTGGCCTTGCTCGGCCTGCGCCGCTTTGCCCGCATCGGGCGAACGCGCTAGGATCGCGCGGTTTTCACGCGATCGAGGCCATGATGCTGCGTCCCGCTCTCCTCATCATCGCGCTGCTCGGCCTGCCCGGCCTGGCGTCGGCGCAGTCGATCGGCGAGCCGATTCCCGGCCGCGCCGCGCTCAAGCCGCGTCCCGCCCCCGCACAGCAGGCCCCGCGCGGCGCCAGGTCGTGCCCGGAATACGGCGCCGGCTTCGTGCGCCTCGAGGGCAGCACCACCTGCGTGCGCATGGGCGGCGGGGTCCGGGTCGAAATCGGCAAGTCGTCGCGCCGCTACGGCTCGAACGCCGACGCCATGCTCTATGGCGAGGCCCGCAGCGCCACCTCGCTCGGCGAGGTCCGCGCCGTGGTCAGCGGCCGGGTGCGCCGCGACACGCTCAACGACGGTTTCCAGCGCTGGTGATGGTCGGCCGCCCGCGGGCGGCGCGCCGCATGCTCGATCATCGAAAAGGCCCCGGACCTGACGGTCCGGGGCCTTTTCTGTTCATGAAAGAAATTCGATACGCCGGAGCTTACTGGCCGGGAGCCGGGGGCAGGCCGAGGCCGGGGAAGGCACCGCCATCGCCCAGTCCGGGAATGCTGATCGAATCCAGCTGCTTGTTGATCTCCTGCTGGTCGAGCTGTTTCACCGATCCCTTGTAGTGCATCACCATCTGCGGGAAGAGGATCAGCAGCACCACCATCAGGCACTGGATGCCGATGAAGGGCACCGCGCCCCAGTAGATCTGCCCCGTGGTCACCGGCTCCATGCGCTTGCCGGTGATCTTGTCGACATAGGCCGTGCGCGGCGCGACCGAGCGCAGGAAGAACAGCGCGAAGCCGAAGGGCGCGGTCATGAAGCTGGTCTGCATGTTCATCGCCAGGATGACGCCGAACCAGATCAGGTCGATGCCGAGCTTCTCCGCTGCTGGCGCCAGCAGCGGCACGACGATGAAAGCGAGCTCGAAGAAGTCGAGGAAGAAGGCCAGCACGAAGACGATCACGTTGACGATCGCCAGGAAGCCGATCGTGCCGCCGGGCAGGCCGACGAGCAGGTGCTCGACCCAGACATGGCCGTTCACCCCGTAGAAGGTCAGGGCGAAGACGCGCGCGCCCAGCAGGATGAAGAGCACGAAGGCGGAGAGCTTCGCGGTCGACTCCGTCGCCTGCTTCAGCAGCTGGAAGGTCATCCGGCCGCGCACGAAGGCGAGCAGCACCGCGCCCGCCGCGCCCATCGCGCCGCCCTCGGTCGGGGTCGCGACGCCGATGAAGATCGTGCCGAGCACCAGGAAGACCAGCGCCAGCGGCGGCACCATCGAGAAGATGACGCGCTCCGCCATGTGCGAGAGCAGGTTGAGGCGCAGAAGCTTGTTGGCGCCGGCGATCACCAGCGAGATCGTGATGCCGATCAGCATCAGCATCACGGCGAAGTCGGAGCCGGCGGTGACGTTGGTGTAGAGCTTCAGAAAGGCATAGGCCGTGCCGAAGGACAGCAGCATCACCACGCCGAGCGAGGTGCGGCGCGTCTTGCCGTCCGCGTCGCGCAGCGTCAGCGCCTCCTCGGGCAGGCCGGGCACGCGGTTCGGCGCGACGAGGCCGACCGAGAGCACGTAGACCGCGTAGAGCGCCGCGAGCGCCAGCCCGGGGATCATCGCCCCTTCGTACATCTCACCAACGGGGCGGCCGAGCTGGTCGGCCAGCACGATCAGCACCAGCGAGGGCGGGATGATCTGCGCCAGCGTGCCAGAGGCGGTGATGACACCGGCCGCCAGCCGCCGGTCGTAGCCGTAGCGCAGCATGATCGGCAGGGAGATCAGCCCCATCGAGATCACGGAGGCCGCGACGACGCCGGTGGTCGCCGCCAGCAGCGCGCCGACGAAGACGACGGCAAAGGCGAGGCCGCCGCGCACCGGCCCGAAGAGCTGGCTGATCGTGTCGAGCAGGTCCTCCGCCATGCCCGAGCGCTCCAGCACCAGCCCCATGAAGGTGAAGAACGGGATCGCCAACAGCACGTCGTTGTTCATCGTGCCGTAGACGCGTTCGGGCATCGCCTGCAGGAAGTTCTCCTGGAACAGGCCGAGCTCGATGCCGATCAGCGCGAAGAACAGCCCGTTGGCCGCCAGCGCGAAGGCCACGGGATAGCCGAGCAGCAGGAAGACGATCAGCGCGCCGAACATCACCGGCGCCATGTTCGCGCGCAGGAAGTCGGTGACACCGGCGGCGTGCGCGTCGCCCATGTGCAGGCTCAGCAGCGCGAAGAGGGCGAGCGCCGGCACAGAGGCCGTGGCGCGGACGATGCGGGAGAGCTGCATGATATGTCGTGTCCGGAGCGGGCTTGCGAGCGGTCAGGTGAGGCCGTCGGCCTTGGCCTGCTGCAGCAGGCGCTCGGCTTCGGCCTCGGTCGACGCGGCAAGTCCGCCGCTCTGGGAATCGTCCTCGATCACGCCACGCATGATCGCGATCTGCTTGATGATCTCGGAGACGCCCTGCAGCGCCAGCAGGAAGAAGCCGATCACCACCAGCCCCTTGGCCGGCCATTGTGCCAGCCCGCCAGCCGAGAGCGACTGCTCGTTGACGGCGTAGGAGCGCAGGAAGAACGGCACGGCATAGTAGAGCGTCAGCAGCGCGAACGGCATCAGGAACAGGATATGGCCGAGCAGCTCGATCCAGAGCTGCACGCGCCGGGGCAGGGCCAGGTTCACGATGTCGATGCGGATGTGCTCCTTCAGCATCAGCGTCCACGGCGCGCAGAACAGGAAGACCGCGCTGAACAGCATCCACTGCAGCTCGAGCCAGGCGTTCGACGAGACGTTGAAGACCTTGCGGACGATGGCGTTGACCGTCGACACGAGAATGGCGGCCACCAGCAACCACGCGAAGGAGCGGCCTATGCGCTGGTTAAGGCCGTCGATCAGCCGGCTGATGGCGAGTGCTGCCTGCACCTTGGGCTCCCTCGGATCATGACGTTATGGCCGCGTTATGCGGCCTCCGAGGGCGGTTATAGGAAAGATAAGCGCGAGACAAGGTTCCGTCGCCGAGGGGCTATGCGGCCCGGTCTGGCCTCGACGGGCGCAGCGCCAGCATGGCGATGGCGATCAGTAGCCACATCATCAGCATCATCACCTGCGGCCAGACGACGACCAGTGCGCTGACGAGCACGGCGGCAAGGGCGCTGCTCCCGAGCTGCAGCGCGCCCGAGAGACCCGCAGCGGAGCCCGCCAGCTCCGGCCTCGCCGAGAGCGCCTCGGCCGTCGCGCCGGGAATGGTCAGCCCGTTGCCGATGGCGTTGAAGGCGAGCGGCAGGAACAGCGAGAGCGGCGTCCAGTAGGCGCTCAGCGAAATCGCGAAGGCGGCGGTGGTCGCTATGAACGAAATGACGAGACCGATGCGGATAAGCCGGGGCGCGCCATGGCGTCGCACCAGCCGCGACATGCCGAAATTGCCGATCATGTAGCCGAGCGCATTCAGGATGAAATAGGTGCCGTAGGCGTCCGAGCCATGGCCCATGACCTCGACCACGATATGCGGCGCGGCGGCGACGAAGGCGAAGAAGGCCGCCGTCGTGGTCGAGACCGCGATGGCGTTCATCTGGAACTCGCGGTCGGAAAGCAGGATCGGGAAGGCGCGGAACAGCCCGGAGAGCGAACTGCGCACCCCGATGACGGGCGCCGTCTCCGGCAGGCGCCAGGCCGTCAGCAGCAGCACGACGCTGCCGACCGCCACCATCGCCCAGAAGATGGTGCGCCAGCCGAG
This sequence comes from Allobosea sp. TWI1241, assembly GCF_039673065.1. NCBI lineage: Bacteria > Pseudomonadati > Pseudomonadota > Alphaproteobacteria > Hyphomicrobiales > Alloboseaceae > Allobosea > Allobosea sp. TWI1241. The sequence continues at coordinate 77,830 of NZ_JBDJKW010000004.1, forward strand.
CCAGGAATCGATCTGGCCGCCGAGATAGGGCGCGATCATCGGCGCCACGACCATGACCATGGTCACCGAGGCGATCTGGCTGGCGGCGTCGTCGCGGCTCGAGGTGTCGCGGATGATGGCGCGCGTCAGCGCGAAGGCGGTGCCCGAGCCGGCGCCCTCCAGCACGCGGCTGAGCAGCAGCACCCAGGTGCTCTGGGACAGCGCGCCGAGCACCGAGCCGGCGACGAACAGCGCGATGCCGGCGATGACGCAGGGGCGCCGGCCGAAGCGGTCCGAAAGCGGGCCGACCACCAGCTGCGTCAGCGCGACCGAGACGAGGAACAGCGTCAGGGTCAGCTGGATCGTGGCGTAGCTCGCGCCGAACTCGCGCGCCAGCGCCGGCGTCGCGGGCGCCAGCATGTTGAGCGCGATCGGCTGCAGGGACGAGATCGCGACGAGAATCAGCAGGGTCGGGCGGGGGGCCGTCACAGGGGTGGCTCGCCTTCCGGCTTGAGGTTGGAATCGCGACGCACGCGTTGGCGGTGCAGCGTGTAGAGGCCGCTGCCGACGATCAGCGCGATGCCGGCGAGCGCGGCGGCATCCGGCCTCTCGTCCCAGACGATGTAGCCGATCGTCACGGCGAAGACGACGACGGCATAGCGATAGCCGGAGACGACGCCGATGTCGGTGCTGCGGAAGGCGTTGATGATGCAGAAATTTCCGAGCGTCACCAGCACCGCGGCCATCACCAGGTAGAGAAGCTGCGGCCTGAAGGTCGGCACCCACTCTTCGAACAGGCCGAAGCCGAGCGAGACGATCCCCACCACGATGCCCGTCGAGAAGGAGACGATGGTGACGGGCACGCTCGGCCCGATCTGCCGCGTCAGCAGTTCGCGCGCGGCGACGAGGGCGGCGCTTCCCAGCGCCACCAGGGCGGCAAGGCCCAGCCCGTCGCCGCTCGGCCGCGCCACGATCAACACGCCGGCGAAGCCGACCGCCAGCGCCGCGGCGCGCCGCCAGCCCACGACCTCGAGGCGCAGCACCACCGCCAGCACGACGAGCAGCAGCGGGGAGGCCATCAGGATCGCGGTGATCGTGCCGAGCGGCATCTGGCCGAGCGCCCAGATGAAGCAGAGCGCCGAGAGCGCCTCCGCCAGGCCGCGCCCCAGCACCAGCGGGCGCAGCGCCATGCCGAGCCGGCGCACGTCGCCGAGGATCATGATCACCGCGAAGCCGGCGATCAGCGCGAAGACCGTGCGCAGCGCCACCGCCTGCCCGGTCGGGAAGGTCTCGCGCGCCAGCTTCATGAAGGTGTCGTTGACCGAGAACAGGGCCATAGCCCCGAGCATCGCGATGATCCCGCGGCGATTCTGGACGGCGGTGGCCAAGATGATGTCCCGATGCGGAAGCGTCAGGCGCCGAAGCGCGCGAGCGAGAAGGGCGAGAGGTCGAAGGCGGAGGGCTTGCCGGTGCCGAGATCGGCGAGGATCTCGCCGATGGCGCTGGCGAACTTGAAGCCGTGGCCGGAACAGGCCGAGGCGAACACCGTCTGCGGCACACCGGGCACGGCGTCGATGATGAAGTCCTCGTCGGGCGAGACCGTGTAGACGCAGCCCCGGACCGTCAGCGGATCGCCGGCGGCGTCGGGGATGTAGCGGGCGAGGCATTCGCGGATCAGCCGAAGCTGGTTCGGGCTCGGCGTGCGGTCGGGCTCGCGCGGGTCCATCGGCTCCCGGCCGAAATGCGGGCCGCCGAGCTTGAAGCCGGGATGCTCGTAGAGCGGGAAGCCGTAGAAGCTGCCTTCCTCGACGCTGAGGATGAAGACCGGGAAGGCGTCGGCGCGGAACAGCTCGGGCCGCTGCGTGCTGAACCAGCCGATCGCCTGCTTGACGGTCGAGACGCGGCTCTGCAGCGCCGGCACCGCATCGGCGATCCAGCCGCCGGAGGTGATGACCAGCCGCCCGGCCGAATAGCTGCCGCGCTCGGTGCGGACGGTGACGCCGCCATCGGCGGTCGGCGCCCAGTCGAGCATCGGCTCGCCGGTGCGGATCTCGGCGCCGTGCGCCTGCGCCAGGCCGACATGGGCGTAGATCGCCTTCTCGGAGGCGACGAAGCCGCCATCCGGCTGCCACAGGCCGAGATGCTTCTCCGGCAGGCGAAACGCGGGAAAACGGCGGGCGATCTCGGCATGTGACAGGACCTCGTGCTCGAGCCCGTGGTCGAGGCAGGATTGCAGCGAGGATTCGACCGGTCCGAGCCCCTCGGGCGCGAGGTCGAGCGAGCCGGTGACGTGAAGCAGGCGCATCCCGGCGGCGGCACCGGCCTCCTGCCAGAGCGCATGGGCGCGCCGGACGATCGGCACGTAATGCGAGCCTTCGAAATAGGCGAGGCGGATGATCCGGGTCAGCCCGTGCGAGGAGCCCATGGCGTGGCCGAGGTCGAAGCGCTCCAGCCCGAGCACCCGCAGGCCGCGCTTCGCCAGATGCCAGCAGGCGGAGGAGCCCATGGCGCCGACGCCGGCGACGATGACGTCGTAGCTCCTCGCGCTCATCGCTTTCCTCTCCCGACTGGGCCGCGAACCCGCGCGATCCCGGCTGCCGACTGGTCCCGCAACCGGCCGGGACGCCGGACCCGGACGCGCGGGAGACCAAGTCTCTCGCGCGGCGCTGGGCGACCGCCATGTCCCGCCGCGGATTGAAGGGCAATCTAGACCGCGCCCTTTGCGCCGGTCCATGGCGGCGCGGGCCGCGGGGCCATGCGCTGACCGGGTGAGGGCAGGACGAAGTGTTAACCATGGCGGCGTCATGGTCCCCGGACCGCGTCCGTCCGGAATCTGCCTATGCTTCTTCGTGCTCTCCGGCGCTGGTCGCGCCGGACCTCGCCTCCCGAGCCGGTGCCCGTCGCGCCGCAGCCCGAAAGCACCGTGCCGGTCCCGGTTCCCGCCGAGGTTGCGGGCCCGGTGGGCGAGACCATCAACGAGCTGGAAAACGACGTCGTCGCCGCCATGCGCCGGCTGACCGACGGGCTCGACCGCTCCGAGGAATGCTCGGTGCGCGCTGAGGCCCGCTCGCGCGAGATCCATGCCGGCGTCGCCGAGCTGCGTGAGGTCGCGTTCTCGGCCAGCACCAATTCCGTCGCCTTCGCCGGTGCGACCCAGCAGGTCTCGGACGCGGCAGAGCGCGTCGGCGCGCTGATGACCGGCATGCGCGGCCGGCTCGATGCCGCCGCCGTCCGGGCGGGCGAGGCGACGCGGATGATGGACGAGCTGGCGCTGGCCGCCGGCGAGATCCGCTCGGTGGTCGACGCTATCGCCGACATTGCCCGCCAGACCAATCTGCTCGCGCTCAACGCCACCATCGAGGCGGCGCGCGCCGGCGAGACCGGCCGCGGCTTCGCCGTGGTCGCCCAGGAGGTGAAGTCGCTGTCCTGCGAGGTGCGCGACGCAGTCGACGACATTCGCGGCCGGGTCGACCGGCTGAACCAGACGGCGCAGGGCTCGGCCGCCGTGATCGGCGATGCGCTGCGCATGGTCACCGACGTCAATCCGGTGATGGCGACGATCAGCGAAGCCACGCTGGAGCAGGCCGCCGCCGCCGCCGAGCTGTCGCGCGGGGCCGACGTCACGGCACGCTTCGTCGAGACGGTGCAGCAGCGCGTCGTCACCATGGACCGGATGGCGCTCGCTGCCGCCGAGGAATGCGCCGGCGCCCGCCATGCCCTCGCCGAGGGCACCCGCCAGGCGGACGGGCTGATCGAGCGCTTCGTGCCGACGCTGCGCCATACGGTCTTCGCCGACCGCCGCCGCCATGACCGCTTCCCGGCCGAGTTGCCCGCCGTGCTGACGGCGGACGGCGTCGCCCACCGGGTCCAGACCATCGATATCGGCTTCGGCGGTGTGCTCGCCCGCCATGACGGCCCGGACCGGATCGAGACCGGCAGCCTGGCCCGGGTCGCGCTCGACGGGCTGCCGGCCCTGGCCTGCCGCGTCAAGGGCCGCAGCGATCTCGGCCTGCATCTCGCCTTCGAGGGGCCGGAGGGCCCAGAGCATGCGGCGCTGCGCCAGCGCCTTGCCGCGATCGAGGAGGGCTATCGCCCGCTGATCGATCGGGCTCAGCTCTTCGCCCATCGCGTCGCCTTGCTGTTCGAGGACGCGTTGCGCCTGCGCCGGCTCCCGGAAGACGACCTCTTCGACGTCGATTACGTCGCGATTTCCGATACCGATCCGCGCCAGTACTGGAACCGCGCGCTGCCGGTGATGCAGCAACTGCTGCCGCCGCTGCTCGAGGAGATGATGGCGACCGATCCGCGCCTCGTCTTCAGCCTCGCGGTCGACCGCAACGGCTTCATACCCGTCCACCACCCGCAATACTCGCTGCCGCAGCGGCCCGGTGATCCCGACTGGAACCCGGCCTTCAGCCGCGACCGGCGGATCTTCGACGACCGCGCGGGCATCATGGCGGCGCGCTCGACGCGGCCCTTCCTGGTGCAGTCCTATCTGCGCGATATGGGCCCCGCCGGCTCCGAGCTGATGCGGGAGGTCGATGCGCCGATCCGCGTCAACGGCCGCCATTGGGGCGGCGTGCGCATGGCCTACCGCATGTGAGGGCGGCCGCCGCGGCGGCGCTCAGCCGCCGGTGACGCTCATATGCCGCCCGACCGCGGCACGCGGCGTGCGCCGGTCGATCACGAAGTCATGGCCCTTGGGCTTGCGCGAGATCGCCTCCTGCATCGCCTTGTGGAGCAGGGCGTCGTCCTCGGAGGCGCGCAGCGGCGCACGCAGGTCGGCGGCGTCCTCCTGGCCGAGGCACATGTAGAGCGTGCCGGTGCAGGTCAGCCGCACGCGATTGCAGCTTTCGCAGAAATTATGGGTCATCGGCGTGATGAAGCCGAGCAGCCCGCCGGTTTCGCGCACCCGGACATAGCGCGCCGGGCCGCCGGTGCGGTGCGGATCGTCGTCCAGCGTGTACTGGTCCATCAGCCGCGCCCTGACCATAGAGAGCGGCAGGTACTGGTCGAGCCGCGCCGGCTCGATCTCGCCGAGCGGCATCACCTCGATCAGGGTGAGGTCCATGCCGAGCCCGTGCGCCCAGCGCATCATCGTCGGGATCTCGTCCTCGTTGACGCCCTTGAGTGCCACCGCGTTGATCTTGACGTGCAGGCCGGCCGCCCGCGCCGCCTCGATTCCCGCCAGCACCTTGGAGAGGTCACCCCAGCGCGTGATCGTGCGGAACAGGTCGGGATCGAGCGTGTCGAGCGAGACGTTGACCCGGCGCACGCCGCAGGCGGCGAGCTCGGCCGCATGGCGGGCCAGCTGCGAGCCGTTGGTGGTCACCGTCACCTCGTCGAGCGCGCCCGAGGCGAGATGGCGCGAGAGCGAGCGGAACAGGCTCATGATCTCGCGCCGCACCAGCGGCTCGCCACCGGTGATGCGCAGCTTGCGGGTGCCGCGCTGAATGAAGGCGGTGGCGATCCGGTCGATCTCCTCCAGCGTCAGCAGGTCGCGCTTCGGCAGGAAGGTCATGTCCTCGGACATGCAGTACACGCAGCGGAAATCGCAGCGGTCCGTCACCGAGATCCGCAGATAGGAGATGTCGCGGCCGAAGGGATCGACCAGCGGGGCGCGCGTCAGGGGCTTGAGCGGGGCGTCGAGCACGAAGGCCTTGTCCTGGGCTGTTCCGGTGCGTCGTCCCGGCGGCTTCACGCCGGCCGGTTTCTTGCCGATATAGGCACGAAGCATTGTCGCGGCCACCCCGCAGGTCAAGCGGGCCGAAAGCCGCAGCCGCATCGAAGGAGCGCCAGCATCATGTCGGATTGGCCGAGCGAAATCCGTCTGTCGAAAGACCGGCGCACCCTCACCGTGAGTTTCGAGGGCGGCGAGAGCCACGAGCTGCCGGCTGAGCTGCTGCGGGTCGAAAGCCCTTCTGCCGAGGTCCAGGGCCACGGGCCCAGCCAGAAGCGCATCGTGCCCGGCAAGCGCGAGGTCGAGATCCTCAAGGTCGAGCCGGTCGGCAACTATGCCGTGCGGCTGACCTTCGACGACATGCACGACACCGGCATCTTCGGCTGGGACTATCTGCGCCTGCTCGGCCGCGAGCGCGAGGCCAAGATGGCGGCCTATCTCGCCGCGCTCGACGAGCAGGGCCTCTCGCGCGAGCGCCCCTCCGCCCGCCGCTGAGGCGGTTGCCGCCGCATCTGCCCATGAAAAAGGCCGGCGTCGCCGCCGGCCCTGGGTCGTCTAAGGGTTTGTCCGAAGCGTCGCGTCAGCGGGCGACGACGACGCGGGTGCCGACCTTGGCGCGCTCGTAGAGGTCGATCACGTCGTCGTTCAGCATGCGGATGCAGCCCGAGGAGACGGCCTGGCCGATCGTCTCCGGCTCGTTCGAGCCGTGGATGCGATAGAGGGTCGAGCCGAGATAGAGCGCGCGGGCGCCCATCGGGTTCTCCGGGCCGCCGGGCATGAAGCGCGGCAGGTCGGGGCGGCGCTTCAGCATGCTGGCCGGCGGCGTCCAGGTCGGCCACTCGGCCTTGCGGGTGATGGTCTGCGAGCCGGCCCAGTCGAAGCCCGGACGGCCGACGCCGACGCCGTAGCGCACGGCCTTGCCCTCGGGCAGCACGAAATAGAGGCGGCGCTCGGTGGTGTTGATCACGATCGTGCCCGGACGGTGGCGGGTCTCGTAGGACACGACCTCGCGCGGGATCGTCGTGGCCTGCGCCTTCGACGGGTCGGCGTACTGGAACAGCGGCTGGCGGGTCAGCGGGTCGATTTCGGCGGTCGCGATGGTCGCGCTGGCCGAAAGGCAGGCGCCGGCGAGCAGGGCCACATGGAAGAGACGGGTCATTTCAGCCTCGAGCGAATGGGGGCGGCAGCAGGGAGGAAAGCTGGCGGAAAAACGTCAACAATTCAAAAACCTCTGGCAGATGCGCAGGGGCTGCGCAAACGGCCGAGCGTTCACATCGGCGCGACTTCTCCAGCTTTCCGGCGGGCGTTGCGGGGCAGCAACAAGGGTTAGCGTCGCCTTGCTTCTGTCGCATTCTGGCCGGGTTTCGCACCCGCCCGCTCTTCGGGTGCGGGATGGGCCGTCGGAAGGCCGTCGCATACGACCTCACCGCGCCTGATCGCCGTCTCCGGCAATCCGCCGACGAGCGTTTTCCTGCCCGCGCCACCGCCGCGGCATCGATCCTGCAATTGCTTCCGGCACAGCCGGGAACCGGGCGGCCGCGACGGCGTTACGTCGCTGCCCTCGGCGGTCGACCGACCGGCTGAGGGCAAGCCTAGGCCTGGCAGGAGCATGAATGATGAGCAGACCCGACGCCGATGAAGAGCGCATCATCCGGATCGCGCGGGCCATGTGCCGTTCGGCGCGGATCGATCCGGATTCGATCCTGGACGAACGCAACGCCCGGCTGCCGATGCGCGACGGCCCCGGCAGTTCCGAGCCCCTCCCGGCCTGGACCGCCTTCCGTGCCGACGCGCTGGCCTTCGCGGCCGAATGCCCGCCGGAAGCCGTGCGCCTGCTCTGAAAGCCGCGCCATACACAGGGCGGCGTGCGCGGCTGCGAGTTGAGCATTGACGCGGCCGCCGGAGCGCCCTAGGAGAAGCCCGCTCCGGGCGGCTAGCTCAGCGGTAGAGCACTCCCTTCACACGGGAGGGGTCACAGGTTCGATCCCTGTGCCGCCCACCATTTCCCCGACAATTCGCCTTATGAATCGTCGCCCTCGCGGGCACGTTTCGGCGCGCCTGAGGCGTGGTCGAGCGCCGGCTGTGCTCAGGCCGCAGGTACGAGCGCGCGCACGGCCTCGGGCAGCGCCGAGAAGTGCTGGATGACGCGGTCGGGCGACAGATCCTCCACCGGCACGTCGGTATAGCCGAAGGGCACGCAGACCACCGGGATGCCGGCGGCCTTGGCGGTCGCCACATCGGTGCGCGAATCGCCGATCATGACGGCGCGGCGCGGGTCGGCGCCGGCCTCTGCGATCGTCATCGTGAGATGGCGCGGGTCGGGCTTGAAGAAGGCGTAGCTGTCGCGCCCGGCGATGGCCGCGAAGCGGTTCGTCACCCCGAAGGCGTCGAGGATCAGGCGCGTGTGCAGGATCGGCTTATTGGTGCAGACGCCGAAGACGAACCCGTCCGCCGTGAGGGCATCGAGCGCCTCGACCACCCCGTCATGCAGATAGGAGTTCGGCGCCACCGCACCCGCATAGATCTCGAGGAACTGCTCGAACAGCCGCTCCAGCGTCTGCGCGTCCAGTGGCCGGCCGCTCGCCTTGAAGCCGCGCTCGATCAGCGCGCGGGCGCCGGCGCCGACCAGTTCGCGCGCCCGCTCCACCGGCAGCGCCGCCAGGCCTTCCTGCTGCAGGATGACGTTCAGCGTGTGCATGATGTCGGGCGCGGTCTCGGCGAGGGTTCCGTCGAGATCGAAGACGACGATCGGGGGCAGGGACATGGCGGCATCCTGTTGCTGGCTTGCGGCATAAGGGCCGCGCCGCCGCCGCTTGGCAAGCGCGCCACCGCCGCGGCGATGGTCACGGTTTCCGCTGATCGGCGCAGGCCGGCGCGTGATATCCTCCCGCGCGAATCGCTGGAGGTCGCCACGGTGTTCAGGTTTGCCCAGGTCCGGAAGATCGTTGCCGTCGCGGCCTGCCTCGCGGCTGCGCCCGCGCTCGCCGGCTCCTTCGAGTTCGCGCCGGCGCCGCAGACCGACATCAACCGCATGTATCGCGTCGATCGCGCGACGGGTGAGGTCGGCGCATGCCAGTTCCAGCTCAAGGACGGCGGCATCGGCATCACCGTCTGCTTCCCGGCGGGCGAGGGCGCTGGCCCCCAGCAGCAGCCGGGCGAATATGCGCTGATGCCGTCGCGCCACGAGCGCGAGGGCGGCATCTTCCGCGCCAATCTGCGCACCGGCGAGATGAGCAACTGTTACGTCTTCGACGACAAGGTGGTGTGCACCCCCCAGGCGAAGTGAGGGCGCGCGAGGCGCTTTGAGGCATGGCGGTCCAGGCGCCCACGCGCTTTCCCCTCTGCCGGGTGATGCTGTAGACGGCTGGCAGTCCTTTCAAGCCGTCGCGAGGCCGCCATGCTCCAGCTCAACGATCCGACCCTCCTGAAGACGCAGTGCCATGTCGGCGGGGCCTGGCTCGGCGAGGGCGTCGACGTCGTCGACAACCCGGCGACGGGCGAGGAACTGGCGAAGGTGCCGCGCTTCGGCGAGGTGGAGACGGTGGCCGCGGTCGAGGCCGCCAAGCGCGCCTTCAAGCCGTGGGCGCGCAAGAGCGCCAAGGAGCGCTCGCAGATCCTGCGCAAATGGTTCGAGCTGATCATGGCCAACCAGGAGGACCTGGCGCGGATCATGACGGCCGAGCAGGGCAAGCCGCTGGCCGAGGCGCGCGGCGAGGTGGCCTATGCCGCCTCCTTCGTCGAGTTCTACGCCGAGGAAGCCAAGCGCATCTATGGCGAGACCATTCCCTCGCCCTTCCCGAACTCGCGCATCATTGTGCAGAAGCAGCCTGTCGGCGTCTGCGCCGCGATCACGCCCTGGAACTTCCCGGCCGCGATGATCACCCGCAAATGCGCGCCCGGCCTCGCCGCCGGCTGCACCTTCGTGGTCAAGCCGGCGCCGGACACGCCGCTGACCGCGCTCGCCCTGATCGAACTGGCGATCCGCGCCGGCTTCCCCGAGGGCGTGCTCAACACCGTCACCGGCGACGCGGTCGCGATCGGCAAGGTGATGACCTCGCATCCGGCGATCCGCTTCATCGGCTTTACCGGCTCGACGCCGGTCGGCAAGCTGCTGATGCAGCAGGCCGCCTCGACGGTGAAGAAGGTCGGGCTCGAGCTCGGCGGCAACGCGCCCTTCATCGTCTTCGACGACGCCGATCTCGACGCGGCCGTGCAGGGCGCGATCGCCGCCAAGTACCGCAACATGGGCCAGACCTGCGTCTGCACCAACAGGCTTTTCGTGCAGGACGGCATCCACGACGCCTTCGTCGAGGCCTTCGCCGCCGAGGTCGCCAAGCTGAAGGTCGGCAATGGCACCGAGGCCGGCGTGACCCAGGGGCCGCTGATCAACGCCCGCGCCGCCGACAAGGTCGAGCGCCACGTCGCCGATGCCGTGGAGAAGGGCGCCAGGGTCGTGGTCGGCGGTAAGCGCCACGCGCTGGGGCGCACCTTCTTCGAGCCGACCGTGCTCGCCGGCGCCACCACGCAGATGCTGGTCTCGCGCGAGGAGATCTTCGGCCCCGTCGCCCCGGTCTACCGCTTCGGCAGCGAGGACGAGGTCATCGCGCTCGCCAACGACACGCCCTTCGGCCTGGCGGCATATTTCTACACGAAGGATCTCGGCCGGGCCTTCCGTGTCGCGGAGGAGCTGGAATACGGCATGGTCGGCATCAACTCGGCGATGCTCGGCACCGAGGTCGCGCCCTTCGGTGGCGTCAAGGAATCGGGCCTCGGCCGCGAGGGCTCGCTCCACGGCATCGAGGAGTTCGTCGAGATCAAGTACATGCTGATGGGCGGCCTCGGCGCGTGAGCGACGCGCTCAAGCGGGCTGCGGCGCAAGCCGCGCTGGCGCTGGTCGAGCCGGGAATGCGGCTCGGCCTCGGCACGGGCTCGACGGCGAAGCACTTCGTCGACGGGCTCGGCGCCCGCGTGGCGCAGGGGCTCGCCATCCTCTGCGTCGCCACCTCGGAGGCGACGCAGGCGCAGGCCGAGCGCCTGCGCATCCCGATGACGACGCTCGACGAGACGCCGGAGCTCGACCTGACGGTCGACGGCGCCGACGAGCTCGACGGCCGCCTGCGCCTGATCAAGGGCGGCGGCGCGGCCCTGCTGCGCGAGAAGATCGTCGCTGCGGCCTCGCGCCGGATGGTGGTGATCGCCGCTGCGGCGAAGGCGGTCGACATGCTCGGCCGCTTTCCGCTGCCGATCGAGGTGGTGCCGTTCGGCCTGGGCGCCACACGCCGCGCGATCGTAGAGGCCATGGCGTCAGCCGGCGCCGCGGGCGAGCTGGTGCTTCGCCTGAAGGACGACGGCGCCCCGCTGGCGACCGATGGCGGCCATCTCATCCTCGACGCGCATCTCGGCCGCATCCCCGATCCGGAGGCGTTGGCGCTGGCGCTCTCGCAGGTGCCGGGGGTGATGGAGCACGGGCTGTTCATCGGCCTCGCCACGGCGGCCTTCGTCGCCGGGCCGGACGGCGTGACGGTGATCGGCGACCCGGCGGCCAGCCGGGGCTGAGCATTCCGCCCATGATGCGGCCGCAAAAGTGGTTTCCACTTTGGCTGTACATGTTCTAAGAGCGGCACGCTGGCGCCTTGCTCCCGTGGACAGGCGCCGACGGGCCTCGCCCGTTCAGGAATCCGACAAGGGGTACTCGCATGATCCGTCAAAGCCTCGCCGGCGCGCTGCTCTCGCTGGCGCTGCTCGTCGCGCCCGCGCAGGCGCAGACGGCGCCGACGCCGGACCATCTCAAGGCGGCCCGCGAGGTGGTGGTCGCCTCCGGCATGGCCCAGTCCTTCGACGCGATCTACCCCGAATTCTCCGCCCGCGTGCGCCAGACCATCGGCGTGACCCGTCCGGAGATGCAGAAGGACATGGATGCGGTGCTCGAGAGCCTGAAGGCCGACGCCGACGCCAAGCGCACCGAGATCGTCGACACCACCGCGCGCGTCTTCGCCAGCAAGATGACGGAGTCCGACCTCAAGGAGGTCGCGGCCTTCTTCAACTCGCCGGTCGGCCAGCGCTACAACGCGCACCGCAACGAGATCATCGACGAGGTCTTCACCCTGCTCCAGCCCTGGAGCGTGGCGACCAGCAACTTCCTGTTCGATCGTTTCAACGCCGAGATGCGCAAGCGCGGCCACCAGCTCTGAGCCTGGCGCCTCGCCTCTGAGATCAGGCCGCCGGCTTCGTGCCGGCGGCCTTTTTCTTAAAAATCGCGCCTCAGTTCACAGAGCCTCTGCCACTGACATTCTCCGTGGATGGCCCGTGATGGCGCAGCGGCCGCATCCGCTGAAGGTCTTTGCACCACATTTCGTCGTCCCTGCCGCCGACGCCCGCGGAGTTTCGACTAGTCGCGGTCGTGCCGTTTCGAGTAAGCCCCTGCGCATGACCGCTTCGCCCGCCGCAGCCGCCGCTCCCGCCTATCCCGAGCCGGCGCGCGTCCGCCGCCTGCGGCTGGCCGGCGAAGCCTGCCTGGTGCTGCTGCCGATCTTGATGTGGCTGGCCAACCGCTCGGCGCCGCTGCTGCTCGGGCTCGGTGCCGCTGCCTATCTCGCCGCCGTGCTGGCGGCCGGGGAGGGGCGGGCGCTGGCCGGGCGCCTGCGGGCGCTGCTCGGCACCCCGCCGGCACTGGCGCTGGGCTGCTTCCTGTTCTGGGCGCTGCTCTCGATCGGCTGGAGCCATGACAGGCCGGGCTCGCTGCGCGCCTATGGCGAACTCGTGCTGCCGCTCGGCTTCGCGCTGCTGATCGCGGCCTCTGGCCGCTTCCGCCCGTCGCCGGGCTTCTGGCGGGCGCTGGCGCTGGCGCTGATCCTCGCCGGCGCCATGATGGTGGTGGAACTCGCCTCCGGCCTGTCGCAGCGGGCCGCGCTTGGCACCGGCAAGCTGATGGGCTTCGTCTTCAATCGTCCGATGATCGTGCTGATGGTGCTGGTGCTGCCGACCGTGCAGGCGCTCTGGTCGCGGCCGGGCGCCGCACTGGCTGATCGCGGGCTGGCCGTGATCTGCGTGCTGGTGGTGACGTTCTGCGTCTTCCGCTCCGAGAGCGAGGCGGCCAAGCTCGGCCTCGCCGTCGCCTGGGCCTGCTGGCTCGGCGCCGCCCTGCTGCCGCGGCTGTCGCGCATCACGGTGGCTACCGCCTTCGTCGCCACCATGGCGATCGCGCCGGCCATCGGGCCGCTCGCCGACAAGGCGCTGCCGAAGGCTGTCGTCACCAGCTTCGACGAGATGAGCTCGCGCGCCCGCATCGACATCTGGCAGAGCTTCGGCGAGGTCGCGACGGCCCGCCCCGTCACCGGTACCGGCTTCGGCTCGGCCGCGAGCATGCAGAACAACCGCGTCGTCGCCGAGGTCTCGCACGAGCATCGCGCCATGCTGGCCGCCGGCCATCCGCACGACATGCCGCTGCAGAGTTGGGTCGAGACAGGCCTCGTCGGCGCGACGCTGCTGACGGTGGCTGGGCTGCTCGCTTTGCGCGGGCTCGCCGGGCTGTCGGCGCGTGACCTCGCGCCGCGGCTGGCGCTGTTCGCCGGCGCCTTCTCGGTCGCGACCGTCGGGCACGGCGCCTGGCAGGGCTGGTGGATCGCGGCGCTGGCGCTGGCCGTCCTCCTCTTCACGCATGATATCCGGCCCGGACCTGAAAGGGATGGCGATGGCTGATTTCGATGTCGACCTCTTCGTGATCGGTGCCGGCTCGGGCGGGACCCGGGCGGCGCGCATCGCCGCCGGCCATGGCGCCCGGGTGATGATCGCCGAGGAGGACCGGATCGGCGGCACCTGCGTGGTGCGCGGCTGCGTCCCCAAGAAGCTCTATGTCTATGCCAGCCGCTTCGCCGACGATTTCGCCGACGCTGCCGGCTTCGGCTGGACGCTGGGCGAGGCGCGCTTCGACTGGGGCACGCTGCGCGATGCGGTCGCGCGCGAGGTGACCCGGCTCTCCGGCCTCTATCGCAAGGGGCTGGAAGGCGCCGGCGTCGCCGTCCGCACCGAACGCGCCGTGGTCGCCGGCCCGCACGAGGTCCGCCTCGCCGGCGGCGATACGGTCCGCGCCCGCCATATCCTGGTCGCCACCGGCGGCTATCCGGCCTTCGACCCGCCAATCCCGGGCGGCGAGCTCGGCATCTCCTCGAACGAGGTCTTCCACCTGCCGAGCCTGCCGAAGCGCATGCTCGTGGTCGGCGGCGGCTATATCGCGCTGGAATTCGCCAGCGTCTTCGCCCGGCTCGGCGTCACCGTCACCGTGCTCCACCGCGGCGACAACATCTTGCGCGGCTTCGACGAGGATATCCGCACAAGGCTGCGCGACGCGCTCGCCCATGCCGGCATCACCCTGCGCCTCGGCTGCACGGTCGAGCGCATCGAACTGCTGGAGGACGGCGTCCGCCGCGCCCATTGCGCCAGCGGCGCCCCGATCGACGCCGAGGTGATCCTGGTCGCGACGGGCCGGCGCCCCAACACGGTCGGGCTCGGCCTCGCCGAGGCCGGCGTCGCGCTCGGTCCGGTCGGCGAAGTGATCGTCGACGCGAACTCGGCGACCGCCGTACACTCGATCCATGCGGTCGGCGACGTCACCAACCGCATCAACCTGACGCCGGTGGCGATCCGCGAGGGGCATGCTTTCGCCGACTCGACCTTCGGCGGCAAGCCCTGGACCGTCGATCACCACCTCGTGGCGTCGGCAGTGTTCACCACGCCGGAGATCGGAACGGTCGGGCTCTCCGAGCAGCAGGCGCGCGCGGCCGGCCATGAGCTGCGCATCTTCGAGACCGGGTTCCGCCCGATGAAGGCGACGATCTCCGGCCGCGAGGAGCGCATCTACATGAAGCTCGTCGTCGATGCGCAGAGCGACCGCATGCTCGGCGTGCACATTCTCGGCCACGATGCCGGCGAGATCATCCAGGCGGTGGCGATCGCCGTCAGCATGGGCGCGACCAAGGCGGATTTCGACCGCACGATCGCGCTGCACCCCAGCGCCGCCGAGGAACTGGTGACAATGCGGACGCCGCGGGCGGGCTGAGCCCGCCCGCGCGCTACTTGGTGCAGACGAAGAGCCGGTCGAGCCCCTGGAGTTCCAGCCCGTGCTTCTCGATGAGCCGGTGGCGCTCGCCTTCCTCCGGCGAGAAGCGGATCTCGTCTACCTTGAAGCCGACCGCCGCCAGCTTCTCCGGGAAGTCGCGCCCGTAGAGGCGGACATGGTCCCAGCCGCAGATGCGCTCGATCTCGGCGGCCGGCATGCCCGCGGGCGGCTCCCAGGTCTCTGCCCGGTTCTGGTCGAGCGGCACCGAGAAGAAGGCCTTCCCGCCGGGCTTCAGCACCCGGTAGCACTCCTGCATGCCCTTGGCGTCGGCTGGGACGTGCTCGAGGATGTGGTGGCAGATCAGATAGTCGAAATGCGCGTCGGCGAACTGGATCGCGGTGATGTCGACCACGGCGTTGGCGACCTTGCTGATCTTCACATCGCCGGCGACATAGCCGGGATTGTCCTTCCACAGGCGGAAGAACGGCCGCTCCGGCGAGAAGTGCAGCAGGGTCTTGCCCATCATCTCGATGCCGTTGCGGCGCAGATAGAGCCCCATGATCCGGTCGCGCTCCTTGGAGGAGCAGTTGGGGCAGCGCGCCTCCGGCCGGGGCCCGACATCGAGAAAGCGCCCCTCATAGCCGCAGATGGTGCACTGGCGCGCGGGCCGCGATTCCAGGAATTGCTTGGGCCGGCGCAGGGCGCCGCGCAGATATTCCTGGACGAAGACGCTCAGATTCATGGTGGGGCCCGCGCGAGGGAAGGATGACCGGTTTCGGCTAGAGGGCTCTTGGGAGGCTGTCAATCGGCGTGCCGTGGCCGGAAATGCCGGCTCCGGGGCCGCCACGGCGCGCGCCGGCAGGGGGCTGCGACACCCTGCATGGCCGCCGCGGCCATTCCCGAGGTGGCCAGCGGCGCCCGGGGGGTGTATAGGCCGCCGGTCGCGCAAGGAGGTTAACGCGCGCGGCACGTGCAATCAGGAGCAAGATGATGTCCGAGCGGTGGACGCCCGAAAGCTGGAGGGCAAAGCCCGTCCAGCAGATGCCGGATTATCCGGATCAGGCAGCCTTGAAGGCGGTTGAGCAGCAGCTCGCCGGCTTTCCGCCGCTCGTTTTTGCGGGCGAGGCGCGAAAGCTCAAGCGGGCGTTGAGCAAGGTCGCCGCCGGTGAGGCCTTCCTCCTCCAGGGTGGTGACTGCGCCGAGAGCTTCGGCGAGCATTCGGCCGACAACATCCGCGACTTCTTCCGTCTGTTCCTGCAGATGGCGGTGGTGCTCACCTTCGCCGGCGGCTCGCCGGTGGTGAAGGTCGGCCGGATAGCCGGCCAGTTCGCCAAGCCGCGTTCGGCGCCGATGGAGAGCATCGGCGGCGTCGAGCTGCCGAGCTACAAGGGCGACATCATCAACGACAACGAGTTCACGGCGGAATCGCGGGTTCCCGATCCGCGCCGCCAGCTCGAGGCCTATCGCCAGTCGGCGGCGACGCTCAACCTGCTGCGCGCCTTCGCGACCGGCGGCTACGCCAACCTCGACAACGCGCATCGCTGGATGCTCGGCTTCGTCAAGGACAGCCCGCAGTCGGACCGCTACCAGGAGGTGGCCGGGCGCATCACCGAGGCACTCGACTTCATGCGCGCCATCGGCATCGACCCGGAGACGCATCCCGAGATGCGCTCGACGGAGTTCTACACCAGCCACGAGGCGCTGCTGCTCGGCTACGAGGAAGCGCTGACCCGCGTCGATTCGACCACCGGCGAATGGTACGACACCTCCGGCCACATGGTCTGGATCGGTGACCGCACCCGTCAGCTCGACCACGCCCATGTCGAGTTCTTCCGCGGCATCCGCAACCCGATCGGCCTTAAATGCGGCCCGTCCCTCAAGCCGGACGAGCTGCTGAAGCTGATCGAGGCGCTGGACCCGCAGAACCAGCCGGGCCGCCTGACGCTGATCGCCCGCTTCGGCGCGGACAAGGTGTTCGACCACCTGCCGGCGCTGGTGCGTGCCACCAAGCGCGAAGGCCGCAACGTCGTGTGGTCGTGCGATCCGATGCACGGCAACACCGTCAAGGCGGCGAGCGGCTACAAGACCCGGCCCTTCGACATGATCATGACGGAGGTGAAGAACTTCTTCGCCGTCCATCAGGCCGAGGGCACCTATGCCGGCGGCCTGCATCTGGAGATGACGGGCAAGAACGTCACCGAGTGCACCGGCGGCGCCCGCGGCATGACGGATGCGGACCTCAACGACCGCTATCACACGGTCTGCGACCCGCGCCTCAACGCCGAGCAGGCGCTGGAGCTCGCCTTCCTCGTCGCCGAGCTGGTCAAGCGCGACCGGGCCGGCCGGGCGCGTCCGGAGGTCGAGGCGGCCGAGTGAGGCTGCCTCTTCCCCGCTCAGGCGGGGAATGTCGCGACGAAACGACAAGGGGCCGCAGCGGCGACGCTGGGGCCCCTTGTCTGTCGATCGTTCTTGTAAGGCCCAGCTGACCTAGCTTGCGCCTTCAGAATTTCAGCGCGGCGGCGACGCGGCCGGTGTTGACGGTCGTGGTCGTGCCCTCGACCTCGGCGAAGCGCACGATCTGGTATTCGGCGCGGAGGAAGAGATTGTCGGTCACCGCCCAGTCGACGCCGGCGCCGGCGCTCAGGCCGAAGGCGTATTTGTTCTTGCGCGTCGCGCCGACCTGCAGCGGATAGCCGGCCCCCTGGAAACGCTGCTCGGTGGGGAGGCCCGCATTGGCGACGATGAGCGCATTGGCGTCGACCGTCGAGCGTGCGTCGAAGCGGCCGACCGCGCCGCCGAAGGTGGCGAAGGGCATGATGCGCCCATAGGTCCAGCCCATGCGCAGGCGCATCGTCGCATAGTCGTTGAGCTTGGCGCTCTGGTTGGTGCGCAGGAAGACGTCAGTGACAGAGCCGCCAGACGTCGTGACCCGCCGCGCGATGTCGTCGTTGACGCTGTAGGCGTGGCCGGAGCGGGTATAGTCCGCCTCGAAGCCCAGCACGACGTCGCCGAACAGATAATTGTAGCCGAGGATGCCGAAGAACTGGCTGCCGCTGTCACGCTTGTCGGGCAGATTGCTGACCCAGCCGCCGGGATTGTACTCGGTTCCGATCAGCGTATTGCGAAAGGCGTGGTTCGCGAGCTTCTGTACGCCTTCGCCCGGCTTGAACTTGGTTTCGCTGACACCGGCGCCGCCGCCGAGATAGAAGCCCGACCAGTCGAAGCCCGGCGCGAAGACCGGGGCCGAGACGGGCTGGTCGATCTGCGTGCCGCGCAGATAGTCCGCGGCGATGGCGCCCGCGGGCAGGGCGGTCAGGCCGGCCAGGACGGCCGCCAGGGCTGAGGTGACAGCACGCATCGCGCGTCTCTCCAAAGATGCCGGACGACGGCTCGCACCGCTCCGCAGGAGATTCATGACGGGTTAACCCTAATGACGGGTTAATGGCGTTGCGCGCATGGCCCGGCTCTGAGACAGATCGGCCCGGAATCGACGCTTGCGATTCCCGTCCGCCGATTTCCGTCCGCGAGGAGAGGGCCGTTGATCCGGCATATCGTGTTCTTCACCGTGAAGCCCGGCCAGGATGTCGAGACGGTGCGCCGGCTGCTGACCCGGCTCGGCGACATCCCGCATTCCTCGGTCTTCGAGGTGGCCGCCAACCGCAAGATCGATCTCTACGCCAACGAGATCGACATCGTGGTCTATGCCGAGTTCGCGGACGAAGCCGCCTTCGCCGCCTTCAAGGCCGATCCGATCTACGCCGAGACGACTGCCACCGTGCGGCCGCTGCGCGAGCTGCGCTTCGCCGCCGATTTTCCGGCCGGGGGCTGAGCCGGGCGCCGGGGCCGCCTGCTTCCCGCCCCGTTGCTGGCCTTCGCCGCGCAGGATAAAGCGCTAGGGCATGACCGAGACCGTCCTCCGCCTGGCGCTGGCCCAGCTCAACCCGATCGTCGGCGACGTCGCCGGCAATGCCGACAAGGTGCGCGCCGCCCGCCGCGAGGCCGCCGCGCAGGGCGCCGAGCTCGTGATGTTCTCCGAGCTGTTCCTGGCGGCCTATCCGCCCGAGGATCTCGTGCTGAAGCCCGCCTTCCAGGACGCCTGCCGGCGCGCCTGCGAGGAGTTGGCGCGCGAGACGGCCGATGGCGGCCCCGCCATCCTGCTCGGCCTGCCCTGGAACGAGGACGGGCGCCTGCACAACGCCTATGCCCTGCTCGACGGCGGCGCGATCCAGTCGGTGCGCTTCAAGGTCGACCTGCCGAATTACGGCGTCTTCGACGAGAAGCGCGTCTTCGAGCCCGGCCCGCTGCCCGGCCCGGTGGTGTTCCGCGGCAAGGTGCGGCTCGGCCTGCCGATCTGCGAGGACATCTGGGGGCCCGACGTGGTCGAGTGCCTGGCCGAGACCGGCGGCGAGATCCTGCTGGTGCCCAATGGCTCGCCCTTCCGCCGCGGCGTCATCGAGGAGCGCCTGAACGTCGCCGTCGCCCGCGTCGTCGAATCCGGCCTGCCGCTGGTCTATCTGAACCAGCTCGGCGGCCAGGACGAACTGGTCTTCGACGGCGCCTCCTTCGTGCTGAACGCCGACCGCACCTTCGCCTGCCAGCTTCCGGCCTTCCAGGAGGGCATTGTCCTGACCGAGTGGGAGCGCGGGCCCGAGGGCTGGCGCTGCCGCGAGGGCGCGCGCGCCGTGCTGGAGAGCGGCGACGAGGCCGATTACGCCGCCTGCGTGCTGGGCCTGCGCGACTATGTCGGCAAGAACGGCTTTCCCGGCGTGGTTCTCGGCCTTTCCGGCGGCATCGATTCGGCGATCTGCGCCGCCATGGCGGTCGACGCGATCGGCGCCGAGCGCGTCCGCTGCGTGATGATGCCCTACCGCTTCACCTCGCAGGAGAGCCTGGACGACGCCAAGGCCTGCGCCGACGCGCTCGGCGTGCCCTATGAGGTCGTGCCGATCGCCGCGCCGGTCGAGGGCTTCGAGGCGACGCTGGCCGGGCTCTTCGCCGGCACCGAGCGTGGCATCACCGAGGAGAACCTGCAGAGCCGCGTGCGCGGCACGCTGCTGATGTCGATCTCCAACAAGTTCGGCCCGATGGTGGTGACCACCGGCAACAAGTCGGAGATGTCCTGCGGCTACGCCACGCTCTATGGCGACATGAACGGCGGCTTCAACCCGATCAAGGACCTCTACAAGACCGAGGTCTTCCGCCTCTCGGCCCTGCGAAACCGCTGGAAGCCGGCGGATGCGCGCGGCCCCGATGGCGAGGTCATTCCCGAGAACATCATCGTCAAGCCGCCGAGCGCGGAGCTGCGCGAGAACCAGAAGGACCAGGATTCGCTGCCGCCCTACGAGGTGCTGGACGACATCCTCGCCTGCCTGATCGAGCACGAGATGCGCGTCGCCGACATCGTCGCGCGCGGCCACGATGTCGAGATCGTCCGCAAGGTCGAGCGCCTGCTCTATCTCGCCGAATACAAGCGCCGTCAGGCGGCGCCTGGCGTGAAGGTGACGCGACGCAATTTCGGCCGCGACCGACGCTATCCGATCGTCAACCGCTTCCGCGATCCCGGCGCCCCGGCGCACGAGCCCGACCTCGCTCTGGTCAAGGGCGTCGGCAAGGCCGGCGGCGAGAGCTTCGACTTCTGAATCCTGGTGCCGCCGGCATGCTGGCCTGCCGGCGCGTTTCCGCCCTTGCCCTCAGGCCGCGGCCGCGCGACAAGCCCGGCCATGACCGCACCTTTCGTTCGCACCGCGCCATCGCCGACCGGCTACCTCCATATCGGCAATGCGCGCTCGCTGATGTTCAACTGGCTGTTCGTCCAGCGCGCGGGCGGGCGCTTCCTGCTGCGCTATGACGACACCGATCAGGCGCGCTCGAAGCCGGAATATGCCGACGCGATAGCCGAGGACCTCGCCTGGCTCGGCGTGGTCCCGGACGCCAGCATCCGCCAGTCGCAGCGCGTCGCGCTCTATGACGCCGCCGCCGCGACGCTGCGCGCCGCCGGCCGGCTCTACCCCTGCTACGAGAGCGCCGACGAACTGGACCGCAAGCGCAAGCGCCAGCTCGCGCGCGGCCTGCCGCCGGTCTACGACCGCGCCGCGCTGAAGCTCACCGCCGAGGACCGGGCGCGGCTGGAAGCGGAGGGCCGCCGGCCGCATTGGCGCTTCCTGCTGGAAGCGGTCGAGATCGGCTGGGAGGACATGGTGCGCGGCGCTTCGCATGTCGACTGCGCCTCGCTCTCCGATCCGGTTCTGGTGCGCGAGGACGGCAGCTATCCCTACACGCTGCCCTCCGTCGTCGACGATCTGGAGCAGGGCATCACCCATGTCGTGCGCGGCGAGGACCATGTCACCAACACCGCCGTGCAGATCCAGATCATGCAGGCGCTCGGCGGCACGGCTCCGATCTTCGGCCACCACAACCTGCTGACCACGGCGAGCGGGGAGGGGCTGTCGAAGCGCCTCGGCCATCTCTCGCTGCGCGGCCTGCGCGAGGCGGGTATCGAGCCGCTGGCGGTGGCTGCGCTCGCGGTCCTGACCGGCACCTCCGATGCGGTGCGCCCCGTCGCCAGCCTGGCCGAACTCGCCGGCATCGCCGACGTGACCCACGCCTCGCGCGCGCCGGCCAGGTTCGACGAGCACGAGCTCGAGACGCTGTCGGCGCGCACATTGCACCAGTTCGGCCTTGCCGAGGTCGCGCCCCGGCTCGCGGCGCTCGGCGTCCCGGCCGACGAGGCGTTCTGGCTGGCGATCCGCGGCAATCTCGCGCGGCTCTCGCAGGCGAGCGACTGGTGGCGCGTCGTCTCCGGCCCGGTCGAGCCGGTGATCGCCGATCCGGCCTTCGCCGCCACCGCCGCGGCGCTGCTGCCGGCCGAACCCTTCGACGCCGGCACCTGGAAGACCTGGACGCAGGCCGTCGCCGCCGCGACCGGCGCCAAGGGCAAGGCGCTGTTCATGCCGCTGCGCCAGGCCCTGACCGGGCTCGACCATGGACCGGAACTCGCGGCCTTGCTGCCGCTGATCGGCCGCGACAAGGCGCTGAAGCGGCTGGCCGGCGAGGCTGCCTGACGGGCGGGGCTCGCCCCGGCTCAGGCCGAGATGAACCCGCCGCCGCACCTCGCGCAGCGGCGGGCCTACTCGCCTCATTCGTGCCGGTGCATCGCCGATTGGTGCTTGGTGTCGCGCATCGTGGCGTAGACCAGCAGCGAGATGAAGATCACCCCGGAGAGGTAGTAGTAGAACCACTGCTCGTGGCCCTGCTGCTTGAAGAACAGCGCAATGGCCGGCGCCGTGCCGCCGAAGATCGAGACCGTCAGCGCATAGGGCACGGCGACGCCGGTGGCGCGGATCGAGGTCGGGAACAGTTCGGCCTTCACCACCGCGTTGATCGAGGTGTAGCCGGCCACGAAGATCCAGGCGCCCGAGATCAGCAGAAAGGCGACGAAGGGCGACTTGGTCTGCGACAGCGCGGTGAGGATCGGCACCGTCAGCAGCGTTCCGGCCACGCCGAAGAAGATCAGCATCGGCTTGCGCCCGATCCTGTCGGAGATCATCCCGTAGATCGGTTGCAGGATCGAGGCGAAGATCAGCGAACCGGCGATCACATAGGTTGTGACGATGTCGGTCAGCCCCACCGTCTGCTTCACGAAGGTCTGCATGTAGGTGGTGAAGGTGTAGAAGGCCGCAGTGCCGCCGGCGGTCAGCCCGACGACGATCGCCACCTCGCGCGGATACTTCAACAGCCCGCGCAGCGAGCTGGTCTGCTTCGTCGCCTTCTTCGCCGCGGTGAAGGCCTCGGTCTCCTCCATGTGCCGGCGCATCAGCATGGCGGTGACCGCCAGCATGGCGCCGATCACGAACGGGATGCGCCAGCCCCAGTCGACCAGCTGCTCATGCGTCAGGAAGACGTTCTGCAACAGTAGCAGCACGAGGATGGCCGTCAGCTGGCCGCCGATCAGCGTCACGTACTGGAAGCTCGAATAGAAGCCGCGATGCTGCGGATCGGCGATCTCGGAGAGATAGGTCGCGCTGGCGCCGTACTCGCCGCCGAGGCTCAGCCCCTCGATGATGCGCGCGAAGGCGAGCAGCGCCGGGGCGAGGAAGCCGATGGTCTCGTAGGTCGGCGTCGCGGCGATGATCAGCGAGCCGAAGCACATCATCAGCACGGAGACCGTCAGCGACAGCCGCCGGCCGTAGCGGTCGGCGATATGGCCGAACAGCCAGCCGCCGAGCGGGCGCACGATGAAGCCGGCCGCGAACAGGGTGGCGGCGTTGAGTTGCTGCACCACCGGATCGTGGGACGGGAAGAATTTCGGCGCGAAATACAGCGCGAACGCCGTGTAGGCGTAGAAATCGTACCATTCGACGAGATTGCCGACGGAGCCGATGAAGATGGCCTTCAGGCGCCGGGCCGTGTCGGCGGGGTCCAGGCCCCGCGACGTGTGAACCGCTTGGTCGGACATGGATGGTCGCTCCGCTGACATGCGGCGGGCAGCTCGCCCGTCTCCGCAATGCCATACGCCCGATTATGGCGGCCGTTCCATCGATCGGCCGTCTCTGGCGGCGTGTCAGCCCTGCGATGCGGGCATGACGGCGGTGCTCAGGGCCGCGCGGGAGCGCCCGCGCCGAGATTGGGCGCGATGCTCGGCGCCACGATCCGCACCGTGCGGCGCTCGCCGGTGACGCTGCGGCTCTCGCGCTTCAGCCCGTCATCCTTGTCGAGCGTCTCCTGCCCGTCGATCCGCTGCGGGCCGACGCCGGCCGATTCGGTGCCGGCGGTCGGCAGGTTGGCCGCGGCCTCCGGTTCGTCGCCCGGCGCCGCCTGCAATTCGGTCGGGGCGGGGCCCTCGCTGCCGGGCTGCGGCTTGGCGTCCGGCGTCTTCGCCTCGGCCCGGCGGTTGCGCGGATTGCGGTCCGGCTTGGGGCGGGACATTTCCTCGGCGCGCTGCTCGGTGACGATGATGTCGCCCTTGCGGCGTTCCAGCAGCGCCTCGGCAGGGGCGAGCGCCCGCGCCCAGCTCTGGCCCGGCGCGCGGCAGGTGCAGGCGGCGTCGAAGCTGCGGGTGTATTTCAGCGCGTTGGGCAGCGAGGCGTAGGGCGTGCCGCCGGTGCGGCTCATCGCGTTCTGGATGTCGCCGCCACTGCTCATGCCGAAGGCCAGCGTCTCGGCGCCGGGGCAGAGCGCCTGGCACATCTCGTCCTGGCCGCCACGCCCGCCCGGGCTGTTGGCGAGCGGGAAGAAATAGCCGTCGCAGGTACGCACGCAGACATTGTAGGCGCCGCCCTGGCGGGGGCGCTCTTCCTGCGGCTGCGGATCGAGCTCCGGCAAGGTTGAATCGATTTCGCCGCGCGGATTGTCGGTGCCGAAGATCGTGTCGAAGAAGCCCCGCGACTGGCCGCGGCAATTGCGGTCGATCAGGGCGGCGAGCTGGGCCCGGCGCTGCTCGATGCCGCCGCCCTGCGCCTGCTCCTGCAGCGCGGCGTACTGGCCCTGGAGCTGGCCGAGGCGGGCGCGGATGCCGCCGCACTCCGGCGGTGGGCGCTCGCCGAAGAACAGGAAGCCGCCGCGGTCGCAGCCCATGGCGCGGTACTGGCCGGAGAGCTGCGTCAGCTGCGCCGCCACGTGCCTTGCCTGCTGGGCGGCGCGGGCGTCGCCGCCGCCGCGCCCCTGCAGCCGCGAGAGCTCGGCCTGCCAGGTCTGGCACGCCGGCGATTGCGCCACCGCCGCGCCTGTCAAGGCGGCGAGCGCCAGAAGCGGGCTCAGGAAACGGCGGAGGGAAGCTCGAACCATGGCGGGGATGCGTCTTGGACCTTCGGTAGCGATGGCACCGCCGCGTGCGGCGTGCCGGTTGCCGGAAGACATGTCACAAACGCGACGGAACTAAGGACGGCGGGCTCCGACGACGGCCTTGTCACGACTCGCGGGTCGCGACGAAGAGAGGCCGGAGTCGCATATCCGCCGGCCCGCGGCAATCAGCTCACCTCTTCTTGATAGGCGCCGGCGAGGTGGCGGCCCCGTTCGGTCAGCACCGCCAGCACGCGCTCGAAGGTGCGCAGCTCGTCGGGCGCGATGCCGTCGGTCCAGCGGCTCTCGAAGGCGAGCGCCAGCGGTACGATCTGGGCGTAGAGCCTGCGGCCGGCGGCCGAGAGCGAGACGAAGGATTCGCGCCGGTCGGCCCGGTTCTCGCTGCGCTCGACGATGCCGCGCTGGTCGAGCTCGGCGACGGCGCGCGAGACCTTGGTCTTGTGCATCTGCGACAGCTCGCCGATGTCGCGCGACGTCAGGCGGCCGAATTCGCCCAGCTGGGCGATCACCCGCCATTCCGGGATGCCGATGCCGAAATGCTCGCCGTAGATCCGCCCCAGCGCCCGGCTGGCGAAGGCGCCGACGACGTTCAGCCGATAGGGCAGGAACTGCTCGAGATGGAGCGGCGGCTCGTCGGGCGGGGTGGTCGGCATCGCGTCGTCCATGGCTGCTGGCTAAAGGGCGCGCGCCGGCGCCCCGGGAGGCGGCAGGGCCGGGCCTCCCGGGGCGCGGGGCTCAGCGCCCGCGCAGCCTGTTCATGAAGGCGTCGTAGGAGAGCTCGGCGATCTGCCACCAGAGCAGGTTCTCGCCGCGGAAGGCGACCATCGACTCGTAGCCCTTCTTGAAGGCTTCGCTCTTGGCCGAGGTCTCGGCATAGTACTCCTCGGCGGCCTTCAGCGAGGCTTCCATCACCGGCATCGGGAAGGGACGCAGCTGCGCGCCCTGCGACACCAGCTTGCGCAGTCCGCCCGGGTTCACAAAGTCGTACTTGGCCAGCATCCAGTTGTTCGCGGCCTCGCTCGCGGCGCGCACGATCGCCTGGTAGTGCTTCGGCAGCTTGTCCCACTGCTCCTGGTTGATCACGAGGTGCAGCATGGCGCCGCCCTCCCACCAGCCGGGGTAGTAGTAATAGGGGGCGACCTTCACCAGCCCGAGCTTCTCGTCGTCATAGGGGCCGACGAACTCGGCGGCGTCGATCGTGCCGCGCTCCAGCGCCGGATAGACGTCGCCGGGCGCGATCTGCGTCGGCACCACGCCGAGCTTGGCCAGCACCGAGCCGCCCATGCCGCCGATGCGGAACTTCAGCCCCTTCAGGTCGTCGACGGACTTGATCTCCTTGCGGAAGAAGCCGCCCATCTGGCAGCCGGAATTGCCGCAGGGCAGGCTGTAGGCGTTGAACTTGGCCAGCGCGCCGTTGATGACCTGCTCGCCGCCGCCGAAGAACCACCAGCTATGCTGCTGGCGGGCGTTCAGGCCGAAGGGAATGCCGGTGCCGAGCCCGAGCGCCGGCTCCTTGCCGATATAGTAATAGACCGGCGTATGCGCGCACTCGACCGTGCCGGAGCTGACGGCGTCGAGCGCCTGCAGGCCGGGGACGATTTCGCCGGCCGAGAAGGTCTGGACCTGGAAGCGGCCGTCGGTGGCGTCCGACATGTATTTCGCGAACTGCAGGCCGGTGCCGTAGATCGTGTCGATCTGCTTTGGGAAGCTCGACGTCAGCCGCCACTTCACCTCGGGCATCGACTGCGCGATGGCCGGCATGGCGATCGGCGTCGCGGCCGCGGCGAGCGCGCCCGTCGTCAGGAAAGTCCGGCGTTTCATTGGGGTATCCTCCCGCGGCTGGTTGCGCCCTTTCTGGCGCGTCCCGCGGCGATTGAAAAGGGCTGCCGGCCGCGGCATCTCGTGCCGGGAGGCAGGCGCGTCATCGCAGGCTAACCGAATACCGGCTCGCGCTCGCACAAGCGGGCCCAGCGCGGGCTTCTTGGCTCTCTAACTCTTGGCGCGGCCTGCGGCGGCGCTGTAGTCTCCGGCCCAGCCGCCCTGCGCCTCCCGGAGCACGCCACGATGCACGACCTCGCTCCCTTCCACGCCACGCTCGTCCCGCTCGCCTTCTTCATCTGGGGGCCCGCGCTGGTCATGCTGCTGTTCTGGCTGGTGGGAGCCTGGGCGAGCCGTCTGCGCGTCCCGCGCCTGCTGGAGAGCGACTGGAACGGCTTCGACCGCGCCGATGTCGAGCGGCTTTTCGCCGCTTATGGCGAGGAGCGCCGCGCGCTCTATCGCCACCGCATCCTGCCGGCCGACGCGGCGGTGGCGCTGACCTATGCCGTGGTCGGCGGCTTCACCGTCGCCGGGCTCTCCATGCGCGGCTATCCCTGGTGGGTGGCGGCGCTGTGCGGCGGCGGCTGGCTGTTCGGCGGGCTCTGCGACATCGTCGAGAACCTCGCGGTCGCCCGCCTGCTCGACCGCTATCCGCAGGTCGACGAGGGCACGGTCGCCCTCGCCAGCGGCTTCACCCGCATCAAGCTCGTGCTGTTCGCGCTCGGTCTGGCCGGGGCGCTCGCCGCCGCCTGGCTCGCCTTCCGGCCGCTCGCCGCCTGATCTGGCGCGACGGGCTCACGCCCACCATATAGCGGCTGGCCGTTTCGCCGGCCGTTCGCGGAGGTACGCATGCGCATCGGTTTCGTCGCAATTCTGACCGCTCTCGCCGGCATGGCCGCGCTCTCGCCGGCCCAGGCGCAGGAGGACCTGATCTTCCGCAAGTCGACCGTCTGGAAGATGATGACGCCGAACGACAAGCTCGCGGTCTACGGCGTCGACGACCCGCTCGTCGAGGGCGTGGCCTGCCACTACACCGTGCCCGAGAAGGGCGGCGTTGCCGGGATGTTCGGCGTGGCGGAAGAGGTCTCCGACGTCTCGCTGTCCTGCCGCCAGATCGGGCCGATCCGCTTCAAGGAGAAGGCCTCGCAGGGCGATGTCGTCTTCCGCGAGCGCCGCTCGATGATCTGGAAGAAGATGCAGATCGTGCGCGGCTGCGATGCCAAGCGCAATGTGCTGATCTACATGGTCTACACCGACAAGCTGATCGACGGCTCGCCGCAGAACTCGACCTCGAGCGTGCCGGTCATGCCCTGGGGTGGCACCGGCGAGGTGGCGCGCTGCTCGGAATGGATCCGTTGATCTGAGGCGAGCCGGGGCAGGGCGCCGTCCGGCGGCCTCGCCCTGAACCTCAGCCCTCGCAGGTGATGGCGAGCGGCTGCTCGGCGGTGGCCGCCTTGGTGACGGTCGTGCCGGTGAAGTCTTCGGCGCTGGCCAGTCCGAAGGTCTTGGCGACGCGGTGGCCATTGGCCTCGCACCAGGCATCGGCGACGATCTGTCCGCAATCCGAGCGGCTGGCGATGCAATCGGCCACGCCATAGCCGTCCGCGGCGGGCAGGAGATAGGTCTGTGCGGGCTTCGGTGCGGCGGTGCCCCGGCTCACCGGGATGATGGCCAGCGACAGACCGGCCCCGACGATACCGAACGACCCGACGAGCGCGATGGCGCGACGCATGATGCTTTTCCCAGGCTTCGACGGGTTCTGAACCTCAGACATCCCAGTATGGTTCCGGATCGTTAAGATTCGATTGAATGGCGTGGCTCGCTGGAGCCGGCGCCCGATGGCC
This sequence comes from Allobosea sp. TWI1241, assembly GCF_039673065.1. NCBI lineage: Bacteria > Pseudomonadati > Pseudomonadota > Alphaproteobacteria > Hyphomicrobiales > Alloboseaceae > Allobosea > Allobosea sp. TWI1241. The sequence goes on from NZ_JBDJKW010000004.1 coordinate 106,004, forward strand.
GAATTGCGGCGCCCAGGCGTGATTTCGCTGCGCCGGCCGTGATCGCCGGCCGGGCGTTGCGCGGCTGCCACTTGACGCAAGGCGGCGCGCTGAGGCATCACTGCCGCGATGACGCGAGCCCTCGCCACTTTCTGCATTATTTGCCGCTAGCTTCCGCTGGCCGGCTGCTCACGTCCTCGTCTCGAAAGCGAACAGACAGAAAGCGCCCCGGCCAGCGGCCAGGATGCCCTTTTGCTCGTTCCGGGACTGTGACCTCCGATGCAGCCGACCCTCAGGCTCTACAACACGCTGACGCGCACGAAGGATGTCTTCGTGCCGGTCGATCCCGCGAACGTCCGCATGTATGTTTGCGGGCCGACGGTTTACGACTACGCCCATATCGGCAATGCGCGCCCGGTCATCGTCTTCGACGTGCTCTACCGCTTGCTGCGCCATGTCTACGGGCCGCAGCACGTCACCTATGCGCGTAACCTCACGGACGTCGACGACAAGATCAACGCCCGTGCCGCGCGCGACTATCCGGCGTTGCCGCTGAACGAGGCGATTGGGCGGGTCACGCAGGCCACCACCGCCCAGTTCCACGCCGATGTCGACGCACTGGGCTGCCTGCGCCCCGACCAGGAGCCGCGCGCCACCGGCCATATCGCCGAGATGAAGGCGATCATCGAGCGCCTCGTCGCGCGCGGCGTCGCCTATGTCGCCGAGGACCATGTGCTGCTGCACGTGCCGGCGGTGGCGCAACTCTCGGCGGCGCCGAAATACGGCTCGCTCGCCCGCCGCTCGCTCGACGAGATGGTCGCCGGCGCGCGCGTCGACGTCGCCCCCTACAAGCGCGATCCGATGGACTTCGTGCTGTGGAAGCCGAGCCGCGACGGTGTCGATCCGGGCTGGCCCTCGCCTTGCGGCATCACCGTCGCGGGCCGCCCGGGCTGGCATATCGAATGCTCGGCCATGTCGATGAAGACCCTGCTGGAGCCCTTCGGCGGCGGCCTCGCCTGCGATGATCCCGCCCGGAACGTCTTCGACATCCATGGCGGCGGCATCGATCTCGTCTTCCCGCATCACGAGAATGAGCTGGCCCAGAGCTGCTGCGCCTTCGGCGGGCCGGACGGTGCGCCGCGCATGGCCAATTACTGGATGCACAACGGCTTCCTGCAGGTCGAGGGCGAGAAGATGTCCAAGTCGCTGGGCAACTTCGTCACCATCAACGAACTGCTGGCGACCGAGAACTTCGGAGGCCGCAAATGGCCGGGCGAGGTGCTGCGCCTCGCCATGCTGCGCACCCATTACCGCCAGCCGATCGACTGGACGGCGAAGTCGCTCGAGGAGGCCGAGAAGACGCTCGCCGACTGGAGTGCTCTGTCCGGCGAAGCGGCCGCGACCGCGGTGCCCGAGGCGGTGATCGCGGCGCTGGCCGACGATCTCAATACCTCGCAGGTGCTCGCCGAACTGCATGCCCTGCGCAAGGCGGGCGATGCCGGCGCGTTGCGCGCCAGCCTGGACCTTCTCGGCGTCGCGCCGCTGCGTGCGGCCGCCGCCGAGCTGGACGCCGATGCCCGTGCCCGCGTCGAGCGGCTGGTCTCCGAGCGCGTCGCGGCCCGCAAGGCCAAGGACTTCGCGGCCTCCGACCGCCTCCGCGACGAGCTCGTCGCGCTGGGCATCGTGCTGATGGACGGTAAGGACCCGACCACCGGCGAGCTGATCACGACGTGGGACGTGAAGCGATGAGCCGCTGCCGCGCGCCCTCGTCCCCCTGCGGGAGAGGGAGCGCGGCGAGGGGGCTCGCAACTACCGCGCGGCCGACGCGGCACCAACCTTCGACAGCGTTTCCATGAAAGCCGCCATCCGATGACCCAGTCCGCTCCCGAGATCCGCAAGGCCGGTTCGCTCTCCTTCGCCATCAAGCTCGTCATGCTCGCCATGGTGATGCCGAAGGTGCTGCGCTATCGCATGAGGGCGCGGTCGTGAGCGCCGCCCGCGTCTATCTCTTCGACACGACGCTGCGCGACGGCGCCCAGACCACCGGCGTCGACTTCTCGCTCGACGACAAGCGCGCCGTCGCCGCAATGCTCGACCGGCTGGGCATCGACTATGTCGAGGGCGGCTATCCCGGCGCCAACCCGCTCGACACCGCCTTCTTTGCGCACAAGCCGACGCAGGCGGCCCGCTTCGCAGCCTTCGGCATGACCAAGCGGGCCGGGCGCTCGGCCGCGAACGATCCCGGCATCGCCGCGCTGCTCGAGGCCGATGCCGACGCGATCGTCTTCGTCGCCAAGAGCTGGGACTATCACGTCCATGTCGCGCTCGAGATCCCGCTGGAGGAAAACCTCGCCGGTATCCGCGAGAGCGTCGAGGCGGCGCGCGCCGCCGGCCGCGAGGTGATGCTGGACTGCGAGCATTTCTTCGACGGCTACAAGGCCAATCCCGACTACGCGCTCGCCTGCGCGCGGACCGCCTACGAGGCCGGGGCGCGCTGGGTGGTGCTCTGCGACACCAATGGCGGCACGCTGCCCGACGAGGTCGGGCGGATCGTCGCCGAGGTGGCGCGGGTCGTCCCGGGCGAGCATCTCGGCATCCACGCCCATGACGATTGCGGCTGCGCCGTCGCCAATTCGCTGGCGGCGATCGAGGCCGGCGCGCGCCAGATCCAGGGCACGCTGAACGGGCTCGGCGAGCGCTGCGGCAACGCCAATCTCGTGACGCTGATCGGCACGCTGAAGCTCAAGCAGCGCTATCGCGACCGCTTCGCGACCGGCGTCGGCGAGACCGAGCTCGGCGAGCTGACCCATGTCTCGCGCGCGCTCGACGAGATGCTAAACCGCGCCCCGAACCGCCATGCGCCCTATGTCGGCGCCTCGGCCTTCGCGACCAAGGCCGGCATCCATGCCTCCGCCGTGCTGAAGGATCCGCGCACCTACGAGCACGTCGCGCCCGAGGCGACCGGCAATGTCCGCAAGGTGCTGGTCTCCGACCAGGGCGGCAAGTCCAACCTCGTCGCCGAGCTGGAACGCATCGGCGTGACGCTGGGCCGCGACGATCCGCGCCTGACCCGCGTGCTCCAGGAGCTGAAGGACAAGGAAGCGCAGGGCTATGCCTTCGAGGGGGCCGACGCCTCCTTCTACCTGCTGGTGCGCCGCATCCTCGGCGAGGTACCGGCCTTCTTCGAGGTCGAGCGCTTCAAGGTCAGCGTCGAGCGCCGCTACAACGCGGTCGGCGAGCTCGTCACCTTCTCGGAGGCGACGGTGAAGCTCAAGGTCGGCGACGAGGTGCTGATCTCGGCTGCGGAAGGCGCGGCCGGCCCGGTCAATGCGCTCGACATGGCGCTGCGCAAGGATCTCGGCCGCTATCAGTCGCTGATCGGCGGCCTGCGCCTGGTGGACTACAAGGTCCGCATCTTCCAGGGCGGTACCGACGCGGTGACGCGCGTGCTGATCGAATCCGCCGACGAGCGCGGCGAGCGCTGGACCACGGTTGGCGTCAGCGCCAACATCATCGACGCATCGTTCCAGGCGCTGACGGACTCGATCGTCTACAAGCTGATGCGCGAGGGCGCGACGGCTTAAGTCGCCGCGCCTTCGCACGGATACGCGGAGCGCGATCGCGCAGCGTGCGATCGCATCGGGCCGAACGGTGGTTTCACGGTTCGGTCCGACGCCGCTGCCCTCGCGGGCTCGCGCCTCAGTCGGTGAGGCGCAGCGTCCGTTCCTTGCAGAGGTCGACGGCCTCGTGCTCGACATCGGCGTCGTCGCCGAAGCGGCCCATCACGGTGTAGCTGCAACCGGCCGGCTTGGTCAGCTTCAGCGTGACGCTCTGCCGGGGCGCCAGCGGCTTGGCGAGCTTGGCGACCAGCCGCGCCTGCTCGCCCATGGTCGATATCTCCAGCATCTCGAGCGGAACCTCGCGCGTGTTGGTGATCTTGATCTGCCCCGGCGGCCGGGCCGGCTGGGCGAGCGCGGGCAGCGTCGTCAGCAGCGCGGCGGCGCAGGCGATCGCGAAACTCCGGTGAGCGGTCATGGCGGTCTCCCGATGCGGCCGGCCTCGCGGGCCGGCGCCGCGATCTGACACCCGGCTTGCGGCGGCGGCAAGGCAGGTTTGCCGCGCTGGCCGGAGGCGGATCTGCTCCGGCGGCCCGCTCGCATGCCCGCCCTGTCCTCTCAGCCGCTGCATTGCCGAGGGAATCTCCCTATATCGGCGGTTCGATCTGGAAGAGTTTGCATGTCATCGCCAAACGCGCCGTCCCCGGCGCCGCTATCCCGCTCGGCCGTCATCCAGCCGGGTGCCGGTTTCGTCGCCACCTTCCGCGCCCTGTGGCCCTATCTCTGGCCGCCGGAGCGCGCCGACCTGCGCAAGCGCGTCGTCGCCGCCTTCGCTTTGATGGTGATGGGCAGGCTCGTGCTGATGGGCGTGCCCTTCACCTTCAAATGGGCGACCGACGCGCTGGCCGGCAATCCGACGACGCTCTCGGCCTGGCTGCCCTGGCTGGTCGGGGCGCCCCTGGCGCTGACGGTGATCTACGGCCTGGCGCGGGTCGGCTCCGCCGCCTTCGTCCAGTTGCGCGACGCGATCTTCGCGCCGGTCTTCATGCATGCTGTGCGCACGCTGGCGCTGCAGACCTTCGGCCATCTCCACCATCTCTCGCTGCGCTTCCATCTCGAGCGCAAGACCGGCGGCCTGACCCGCGTGCTCGAGCGCGGCCGCAACGGCATCGAGGAGATGGTGCGCCTCGGCCTCAACCAACTCGTGCCGGTGATCATCGAGGTGACGCTGATCATCGCGGTGCTGCTCTGGCTGTTCGACTGGCGCTATGTCGTGGTGCTCGTCGTCATGGTGGTCGGCTACATGGCCTTCACCATCAAGGCCACGGAATGGCGCATCGCCATCCGGGCGCAGATGAACGAATCCGACACCGACGCCAACGCCAAGGCGATCGACTCGCTGCTCAACTACGAGACGGTGAAGTATTTCGGCGCCGAGGCCCGCGAGACCGCGCGCTACGACGTCGCCATGGCGCAGTACGAGCGCAACTCGATCAAGGCCTACACCTCGCTCGCCTGGCTGAACTTCGGCCAGGCCGTGATCTTCGCCGCGGGACTGACGATCGCGATGGTGATGTGCGTGCGCGGTTTCCAGGCCGGCACCAACACGGTCGGCGATTTCGTGCTGATCAACGCCATGCTGATCCAGCTCTATCTGCCGCTGAACTTCATGGGCACCGTCTATCGCGAGATCAAGCAGGCGACGCTCGACATCGCCCAGATGTTCGCCCTGATCGGCCGCGATCCGGAGATCCAGGACCCGCCTGGCGCCCCGCCGCTGACGGTCGCCACGGGCGCCGTCAGCTTCGAGGACGTGCACTTCGCCTATGTGCCGGAGCGGCCGATCCTGCGCGGCATCTCGTTCTCGGTGCCCGCCGGCCACACGGTGGCGATCGTCGGCCCCTCGGGCGCCGGCAAGTCGACCCTGTCGCGCCTGCTCTTCCGCTTCTACGAGCCGCAGGCCGGCCGCATCCTGATCGACGGGCAGGACATCGCAGGGGTCCAGCAGGTCAGCCTACGCCAGGCGGTCGGCATGGTCCCGCAGGACACCGTGCTGTTCAACGACACGCTCGAATACAATCTGCGCTACGGCCGGCCGGAGGCGACGCAGGCGGAGATCGAGGAGGCGGCACGGCTCGCCCAGATCGACCGCTTCATCGCCTCGCTGCCGGAGGGCTACCGCACCTCGGTCGGCGAACGGGGACTGAAGCTCTCCGGCGGCGAGAAGCAGCGCGTCGCCATCGCCCGCACCATCCTCAAGGGGCCGCCGGTTCTGGTGCTCGACGAGGCGACTTCGGCGCTCGATTCCTTCACCGAGAAGGAGATCCAGGACGCGCTCGACCGGGTGAGCGAGGGCCGCACCACGCTGGTCATCGCCCACAGGCTCTCGACAGTGGTCAACGCCGACGAGATCATCGTGCTCGACAAGGGGCTGATCGTCGAGCGCGGCCATCACCGCGAGCTGCTCGCCGCAGGCGGGATCTATGCGGGGATGTGGAACCGCCAGCGCCAGGTCGACGAGGCCAAGGCGACGCTGCAGCGCGCCAGCGCCGAGGAAGGCGAGAGCGTGCGGGTCACGCTCGGCGAGTGAGGGAAGGCCCCCGCGCGCTCACCGTTTCAGGCGGCGCTGCGTGCGCCGGGCTCGGGCAATGCCGGCAGGGTGTCCATCACCCGTTCGGCCGGCAGCGTGATCGTCACCTCCGTGCCGGCGCGGGGCCTGGAGCGGATCTGGAAGCCGCCGCCATGCAGGTCGATCAGGCCCTTGACGATCGGCAGGCCGAGGCCGGAGCCCTGTTCGGCGGTCTTGATGGCGAGCGAACCGCGGCCGAAGCTCTGCAGCACGGTCGGGAACTCTTCTTCCGGGATGCCGGGGCCGGTGTCGCTGACGCTGACATATTGCCCGCCGGCCGCGGTCCAGCCGACTTTGATCGAAATCTCGCCGCCCTGCGGGGTGAATTTGATCGCGTTCGACAGCACGTTGAGCACGGCCTGCCGCAGGGCCCGCTCGTCGCCCCAGATCGCCGGCAGCTCCGGCTCGACCGCCTGGCGGATGGTCTGGCCCTTGGCCTTCGCCCGGAGCTTCAGCATGTGGACGCTCTCGTCGACGATGCCCGAAAGGCTGAGCGACTCCTCGTTGAGGTCGTATTTGCCGGCCTCGATGCGCGACAGGTCGAGGATCTCGTTGATCAGGTTGAGCAGATGCTGGCCTGAATCGTGGATGTCGCCGGAATATTCCTTGTAGGCCGGGTTGGCGTGCGGGCCGAACACCTCGTTCTTCATCACCTCCGAGAAGCCGAGGATGGCGTTCAGCGGCGTGCGCAGCTCGTGGCTCATCGTCGCCAGGAAGCGCGACTTGGCCAGATTGGCCTCCTCGGCCTTGCGCCGCGCCTCGTCGGAATTGGCGTTGGCGGTCTCCAGCTCGGCGATCAGCGCGTCCTTCTCGGCACGGAAGGCGATGGTGGCGACCGAGGTGGCGTAGAGCCGGTTGGCCAGGAAGACGAAGAAGAGCTGCGCGCAGGCCGCCATCAGCAGCAACGTCATGCTGTCCATGTCGCCATGGCCGGAGAAGAACAGCGCGGTGCCGAGCGCGATCGGGGCCAGCCCGGCATAGACGACGATCGGCAGCGTCGCTCCCAGCATGACGGTCAGGGCGCTGACGATCAGCAGCGCCGTCACCACGAAGAAGCGCGCGCCCGGCGCCTCCTGGCCGAGGAACAGCACCAGCAGCAGCGCCCAGCAGGTGCCGTGCAGCAGTTCGGCGAGCGCGATCGCCTTGCGCCAGAAGCCGATCCGTACCCGCTCGGCCTGCTCGGCGAGGAAGCGGCGGCAGAGCAGCAGCGTGATCCCGGCCGAGAGCACGACCGGCACCAGCCAGCCCATGACCTTGTAGACCGGCACCCAGATGCAGGTCGCGGCGGCGATGAGGGCCGCCAGCACCAGCGTCCCGGCGACGCCGGCGCTGCGGTATTGCGCGAACAGGCGCACCAGCTCGTAGTCGAAGGCGCGGTCGAGCCCGGTCGTCGAGGTCAGCCGCTCGCGGGCCGACCGAACCTCGCGGCTGATCAGCTTGCGGCGTGCCAGCGCGGAAGGATCGGGACCGCGTCCGCGCTGCACCTGCTCGGCTGTGAGGTCCGACATTCCAGACTGACAATCTCTCCGTCCGGCGGCTGCGCCCATGCAGGCCGGCTCGCCATCATGGCTTGCAAATCGTTAAGCTAGTGCTGATGGCGAAGGCACGATTCAGGGCAGTCGGGCGCGGGCCCTTCGGCTGGCACAGGGTGGGGCGCGGCGTCGATCTGGCGGTCGCGCTCGGCCTGCTGCTGCTCATGGCGATCGCCGGCGCGGTGCTGCAATACCGCCTGGGGCCGTCGCGGGAGCTCGTCGGCCATGCCAGCGCCATCGACGGGGATTCGTTGCGCCTCGCCGGCGAGGAATTGCGGCTGGAAGGGCTCGACGCGCCGGAATATCGCCAGCGCTGCCGGGCGCGGGACGGGCGCGAGGTCGCCTGCGGCCGGGATGCCCATCGGGCGCTCGCCGCGATGCTCGCCGCCGGTCCGGTCACCTGCGCCATCTCCCGTCCGGATCGCTATGGCCGCGGCCTCGCCATCTGCCGGCAGGGCGAGACCGAGATCAACGCCGCGCTCGTGCTGCAAGGACAGGCGGTCGCCTATGGCGGCTACCGCGCTGAGGAGGAGAGGGCGAAGGCCGCCGGTCACGGGCTCTGGGCGCTGGATTTCGAGCGCCCGGCCGATTGGCGGCGCAGCCATCCGCGCTGAGCGCGCGCCATGCGAGCGGCGCATGCGCTCCGCAGAATGGCGATGTTCTCTCGCCCGCGCCCGCGATCTAGAAGGGATCAGCCCCGCCGGACGGGACATCGGAGCCCGCCATGGTCGGAGCCATTCTCCTCGCGCTCGCGCCGATCGCGCTGCTGATCGCGGCCGGCAACGCCATGCGCCGCCTGCGCTTCCTGCCCGATGCGTTCTGGCCGCAGGCGGAGCGGCTCTGCTATTTCGTGCTGCTGCCGGCGCTGTTCGTCCATGCCCTCGGCACCGCCGACCTGCGCGGCGTCCCGGTGGCGGCGCTCGCGATCACGCTGATCTCGGCGATCCTCGTCGTCGCCGCGCTGATCGTATTGGCCAGACCCTGGCTCGGCGTCTCGGACGCCGCCTTCACCTCGGTCTTCCAGGGCGGGGTGCGCTTCAACAACTATGTCGGGCTGAGCGCAGCCGGCAGCCTGCTCGGCCCCGGCGGCCTGCCGCTGGCGGCGGTTGCCAACGCCACCATCGTGCCGACGGTCAACCTGCTCTGCGTGCTGGTGTTCTCGCGCTGGGGAGCGGCGCGGCCGAACCTGCTCGGCATCCTGCGCGGGCTGGCGCTGAACCCGCTCCTGACCTCTTGCCTGGTCGGCATCGCGCTGCAGGCGAGCGGGCTCGGCCTGCCGCGCGGCGTCGACGGCTTCCTCAAGGCGCTGGGGCAGGCCTCGCTGCCGCTCGGCCTTCTCTGCGTCGGCGCCGCGCTGGACTGGCAGGCGCTCGGCCGTGGCCTGAAGCCGGCGCTGATCGCGTCTTTGGCCAAGTTCGTGCTGATGCCGCTCGCCACCTATGCCGCGATCAGGCTGTTCGGCCTGTCGGGGCAGGCGGCGACGCTCGCCATCCTGTTCCAGTCGCTGCCGACCGCGTCCTCCTCCTATGTGATGGCGCGCCAGCTCGGCGGCGACGCCCCGCTGATGGCCGGCATCTGCGCCTTGCAGACCGTGATGGCGGCGGCGACCGTGCCGCTCGCCCTGCTGCTGCTCGCCCCCGGCTGAGGCGGGATCAGGAGCGCCCGCCCAGGATCGGCAGGATCTCGCCGGTGATGTAGCTCGCCGTCTGCGGCGAGGCGAGGAAGACATAGGCCGGCGCGATCTCCTCGGGCTGGGCCGGACGCTTCATCGGCACCTTGCCGCCGAACTTCGCCACCTGCCCGGCCGGGCGGTCGGACGGGTTGAGCGGTGTCCAGACCGGCCCCGGCGCCACCGCGTTCACGCGGATGCCGCGCGGGATCAGATAGGCGGCAAGCGAGCGGGTGAAGGCGTGGATGCCGCCCTTGCTGGTGGCGTAGTCGATCAGCTCCTTGCTGCCGTCGAAGCCGGTGACCGAGCCGGTGTTGATGATCGAGCCGCGGGAGCGCAGATGCGGCAGTGCCGCCTGCGCCATGTGGAAATAGCCGTGCAGATTGGTGCGGATCGTGGCGTCGAAATGCGCCAGGCTGAGATCCTCGAAGCGCGGCGAATGCACCTGGAACGCCGCATTGTTGACCAGGATGTCGAGCCGCCCGAAGGCCTTCACCACGGCTTCGACCGCCTCGCGGCAGAAGGCCGGATCGCGCACGTCGCCCGACAGCGCCATGCCGCGCCGCCCCTCCGCCTCGATCGCAGCCAGCGTCTCGGCGGCGTCGGCCTCCTCGCCGAGATGCAGGATCGCGACATCGGCGCCTTCGCGGGCGAACAGCACGGCGACCGCCCGGCCGATGCCGGAATCGCCGCCGGTGATGATCGCCGCCATCTCCGCGAGCTTGCCCGAGCCACGATAGAACGGCGCATCGTACATCGGCTGCGGGTCGAGCCCGGCTTCCGAACCGGGCTTGGCCTGGTGCTGGGGCTTGAAGGGCGGAGCCGGGTAGAGGCGGGCGCCGGCCTGCATCGGGCGGGCCTTCGGCTTGCGCTGTCCGTCCTCGGCGCGGGCGACCTCCTTCTGGATGCGCCGCTGCTCGCGCGCCGCCGCCTTCACGGCCGCCCGGTCGCCGGCCTTGAGCTTGGGCGTGCGGGCCGTGTCGCCCTTGCCGGCGCTCTTCTTTACTCCTTGGACCGTGCCCTTGGCCGCGCGCCTGGCCTCACGTTTGTCCTGCGTCTTCTCCTTCGACGATGCCTTCGCCATCTCCGCTGCCTCCGCTGCCAGCCGTCTCCGGTTCCGGGCCAACGCGCCGGACGGATGGGCGGTTCCTCGCTCCGCGCGGCGGGCGAAAGGCGGCATCGTTGTCGCGGTGCGGTGATTCCGCTTTCCCCGGCCGGGCCGAACGCCTAAACAGCATCGCTTTCCAAGAGCTCCGGACGAAGAGCTCCGGACCGGCCGCGCATCGGCGCGGGCGGCCTCGTGGAAGCCCGCAAGAGCAACAGGAACCCGTCATGTCCCTCGTCGATTCCGTCCGCCGGTTGATCGTGCCGATCCACAAGGAAGGCTATGTCTTCATCGCCATCGGCGTCGTGGCGACGGTGGTGCTGTCGCAGCTCTGGTCGCCGCTCGGCTGGATCGGCGCGCTGATCACGCTGTGGATTTGCTACTTCTTCCGCGATCCGGTGCGCATCGTGCCGCAACGCGAAGGGCTGGTGATCTCGCCGGCCGACGGGCGCGTCAGCCAGATCGCCACCGCGGTGCCGCCGCCGGAGTTGGAGCTGCCGGCCGAGCAGATGACCCGCATCTCGGTGTTCATGAACGTGTTCGACTGCCATGTGAACCGCGCGCCGATCGCCGGCCGCGTCGTCAAGATGGCTTATACGCCGGGCCTCTTCCTCAATGCCGAGCTCGACAAGGCCAGCGACGACAACGAGCGCAACGCGCTCGCCATCGAGACCTCGCGCGGCATTGTCGGCGTGGTGCAGATCGCCGGCCTGGTGGCGCGCCGCATCGTGCCCTTCATCAAGCAGGGCGACCAGCTCGGCACCGGCGAGCGCTTCGGCCTGATCCGCTTCGGCTCGCGCGTCGACGTCTACCTGCCGCTCGGCGTGAAGCCGCTGGTCAGCGAAGGCCAGACCATGTTCGCCGGCGAGACCGTTCTGGCCGATTTCGCCGCCGCGGATGACGGCCGCGTCGCCAAGGCGATCTGACCGTCACGCCGGCCGGAGCCGGCGGTTAGGCGGCGCGGGACCATGCTTTTTCTGCGCCGCCACGCACCTTGTCGCGGATCGCGGGGGCTGTTCGGACGCGTTGCGCGCCCGTTCCGTCGCCTGATGATCCGAAAGGCCGGTCGCAGCGGCGCCGGCGGCCGGCTATGGCGTCGCGCGCAGAATCCGCGTATTCCGGCCGCATGAGCGATCTCTTTCCTCCGTTCGAGCCCGAGCGCGTCGAATCGAAGCGCGCCCGCTTCAAGGCGATCCCCTTTCGTCTGATCGCGCCCAATGTGGTGACGCTGCTGGCGCTGTGCCTCGGCCTCACCGCGATGCGGCTCGTCGTCGAGGGCAAGCTCGAGACCGCGACGATCTGCATCCTGATCGCCGCCGCCCTCGACGGCGTCGACGGACGCCTCGCACGCATGCTCAAGGGCACCTCGCGCTTCGGCGCCGAGCTGGATTCGCTCTCCGACTTTGTCAATTTTGGTGTCGCGACGGGCTATGTGCTCTGGGTCTTCGTCCTGCACGACCTCAAGTCGTTCGGCTGGATCGTGGTGCTGACGCTGGCCTGCGCCATGGCGCTCAGGCTGGCGCGCTTCAACGTCATGCTCGACGATCCCAACCGGCCCGAATGGCAGAAGAACTTCTTCGTCGGCATGCCGGCGCCGGCCGGCGCGATCACCGCCATGCTGCCGCTCTACCTGCAGTTCGTCGGGGTGCCGGTGCAGGATTACGGCGCGCCCTTCGTCGGGCTCTACATCCTGTTCATCGCCTTCCTGACGATCTCGCGCATTCCTTGCTATGCCGGCAAGACGCTCGGCACCCGCATCCCGCGCGACCGCGTGCTGCCGATCTTTGTCGCGGTGGTGATCGCAGCCGGCCTGCTCTTCGCCTATCCGTTCGAGCTGCTCTCGCTGATCGTGCTGGCCTATCTTTGCCTGATCCCGCTCGGCGTCGCCCGCTATCGCAAGCTCGAGCAGCAGCACGCCGCCGAGATGCAGCACGCGGCCGCAAGCGCGGACGCCCCGGCGCAGCCTCCGGCGGCCTGAGCGGGCGCGCAGGCCCGCTTCACGACGTAAGTCCACTTCATTTGGTCAGGATGGCGATGCCGCGACAGCGTCGGCGCCGGGAACCCGGCATCGGGTGCCGCTAGAAGCGGCGTCGCGACAGCCGGCTGGCATTGGCGCGGGTGCGCTTGGCGAAGGGCTCCAGCGTGCTGTGGGCGGCGCGCGTCGCCGCCTCGCCGAAGCCCGAGGGCGAGAGCGGCGACATGGCGAGCGCCATCCACAGCGACATCGCGGCCTGGCCCGCGGCGACGGAACTCTCCATCACCGCCGAGACCTTCTCGGCCACCGCCTTGCTCGCCTCGCGCTGGCCGCGGGCATCGCCGAGCGCCCCGCGCATCAGCATCGGCGTGCGCATCGCGATGGTCAGGCCCGCGTCGAACTGCATCATCGCTACCTTGACCAGCAGGCCCTGTGCGGCGGCCGTGTCCGGTCGCTGTCCCGATGTCGGCATGCGTTTCGATCTCCAAGAGGGCTGCGGGAGCGTTCCGGGTCCGGATCGGCGGTTTCGGGCCGGCCCTAGCCGGGCCAGGAAGGGACGGGAAACCGACGGTCTCGCAGCAGGTGGTTTCGAGTGTAACGGATGCAGCCAGTGCATGACTATAGAAAAATTCCAGAGCCGCGATGCGCCTGATGCGTGAACAGCCCGCACATTTCCCAGCCGGCCGATTTGCTCTAAAGCCTTGGACCGATCCCGACGGGTTCCGATATCGAAAGAGCCGAATCCCTTGAGTCTTTTCGCGTCTTCGAAGCCCGCCGGCGGGCGGGCCCTGCTGGTCCTGGCCTCGGCCTCTCCGCGTCGCCTCGCCCTTCTCGAACAGGCCGGCATCCGGCCCGACGCGCTGATGCCGGGCGATCTCGAGGAGACGCCGCTCAAGGGCGAGCGCCCGCGCGATCTCGCGCTCAGGCTGGCGCGCGCCAAGGCCGAGGCCGGTCATGCCGGGCTCGCGACGCGGCCCGATCTCGCCGGCGCCTATGTGCTCGGCGCCGATACGGTGGTCTCGGTCGGCCGGCGCATCCTGCCCAAGGCGGAACTCGTCGACGAGGCGGCCCAGTGCCTGCGCCTGCTCTCGGGCCGGGCCCACCGCGTCCATACCGGCGTCGCGCTGGTCACGCCCGGCGGCGCGGTGCGTACCCGCGTGGTTGAGACGCGGCTGCGCTTCCGGCGCCTCGGCGCCGAGGATCTCGAAAGCTATCTCGCCTCGGGCGAATGGCGCGGTAAGGCCGGCGCCTATGCCATCCAGGGCATTGCCGGCGCCTTCGTCGTCAAGCTGGTCGGCTCCTATACCGGCGTCGTCGGCCTGCCGCTGCACGAGACGGTCAATCTGCTGGCCGGAGAGGGCTATCCGGTCAGGCTCGGCTGGCTCAACGCCGGCTGACGCCCCGCGCCGCGATTCAATAACGACAGTCACTGGGGAGGACAGGACATGGGCGAACGCTTGAAGGACAAGGTCGCGATCGTCGCCGGCGCCGGCTCGATCGGGCCGGGCTGGGGCAATGGCAAGGCGACCGCGACCGTCTTCGCGCGCGAGGGCGCCAAGGTCGTCTGCGCCGACCGCAATCTCGATGCGGCGCAGGAGACCGCCGAGATCATCCGCAAGGAGGGCGGCGAGGCCTTCGCGATCCGTACCGACGTCACCAGCGAGGCCGATCTCGCCGAACTCGTCTCGCAGACGCTGGCGCGCTATGGCCGCATCGACGTGCTCGACAACAATGTTGGCATCGCCGAGGTCGGCAGCGTGGTCGAGCTGCCGCTGGAAACCTGGGAGCGCGTCTTCAAGGTCAATCTCACCGGCTGCTTCCTCGCCATGAAGCACGTCATCCCGGTGATGCAGCGCCAGTTCGCGCAGGACGGCCGCGGCGGCGCGATCGTCAACATCTCCTCGATCGCCTCGATCCGCCACACCGGCGTCTCCTATGCCAGCTACGGCGCCAGCAAGGCGGCGATGAACCAGCTGACCCGGACCACGGCCGCGCAATACGCCCGCGAGAAGATCCGCGTGAACGCGCTGCTGCCGGGGCTGATGAAGACGCCGATGGTCGAGCATTCGGCCGGGCTCGCCCAGTCCTACGCCTCCGGCGACGTCGCCGGCATGTGGGCGGCGCGCGACCGGCAGGTGCCCATGGGCCATATGGGCGAGGCCTGGGACGTCGCCTGGGCGGCGCTCTTCCTCGCCAGCGACGAGGCGCGCTATGTCACGGGCATCGAGTTGGTGGTGGATGGTGGAGTGACCCTGCAATATGGCGCCTGACGACAAGACCGCCCCGCCGGCGAAGCCGTGCCCGATCTGCGGCAAGCCGGCGCTCCAGCGTTTCCGGCCGTTCTGCTCGGCGCGCTGCGCCGATGTCGATCTCGGGCGCTGGCTGAAGGGCAGCTATGTCGTTCCGGGCGAGCCCGCCGAGGTCAGCGAGGAAGCGCCCGGACGGCGCGACGAGGACTGACCCGAGAACATAGGGCGGCGGCGGCAAGCCCGCCGCCTTCGCCACGGGCCGCTCGGGACCACGGACGCCCCGCATGTCTGCTGTGAGGGCGCGAGCAGGCGCCGGCAGGCCTGGCCGGCCCTCCGGCGGTCTGTGAGCGGCCTCGCGGGGGGGGGGCGCGGTGCGGCCCAGCGCTGCCAATGGGCAGTCTCGCGGCGACCTTTCCCGCGCCCCTGTTACAGCCGCCGCGAGCCCCTCCTGATTTTTCCACCGGCGAAGAGCTTTGCTGGCTGGACAGCCCGCCCGGCTCCCTCTATATCGCCTCCCACCAACCGAAGCGCGACGCGCTTCGCGGCGCCCAGGTAGCTCAGTTGGTAGAGCATGCGACTGAAAATCGCAGTGTCGGCGGTTCGACTCCGTCCCTGGGCACCATTTTTCGCCGAGCGAGCAGGCCGAATAGTAGCTCAATACAATCCTAACCTAAGTGGCCGGTTGACCTCTCGGTCTTACGCAGCCTGTTTCAGTGCTCACGTTGGCTCGCGTCGCAACGCGTCTCCGCGCGTCAGAGTTCAGGAATGGGCGACGTTCGATGCGATCCTTTCGTGCTTAAAGGATTTCCTGGGCCGGTTATGAGCAACTAGGTGTTGTCGAGGCTGCATTTACCATTGCTGTCGCTCCGCAATGCGCTCGTGATAAATATTCGCCGAATAAGACATTCGCCTGATTTTATGACGGCCAAGAGCGTGCTACCAATCGCTCATCATAAGGCATTGGGGGCTTTCATGAAGAAGATTATCATTGCGGTCGGCGCGTTCCTGGCTCTGTCCGGAACGGCGTACGCGCGTTGTGACCAATATGGAAACTGCTATAGCGGCGGCTATGGCAGCAACCTGAATACCGGATCTCAGTGGAATTCGCGCTCGTCCGGATCAACGACCTATGGCACGGACAGTCGTGGCAACTCATGGAGCTATAACCGGAGTAGCGGGCAGTATCAGAACTATGGGACAGGTGAGACTCGCTATCGCGGTCAGCGGTACTGAGAAATAGTTCCGCGTTTGGACGATCTTTCCTGATTATTGTCTCGCGAATGACCGAGTGGCTGCTTTAACGGCTAGCCGTCGGTCTGAGTTGTGTGCTTTAGATTCTGCGGGCTCTCCGCATTTCGCCTCGGGCTCGCAGACGTCTATGCAACTCTTTTGGCCGTCGCGTTACGACGCGACGGTAGCCCGTTGGCGAGCCGATCATGCCAACTGGCGATCTGGGAACCTCCGCCGGCCCGCTGTCGTTTCGTCAGAAACGGGAGCAAAGCCATGAACACCGATCTATTTCTGAAATGCTGCGTCGGGCTGATGGTCAACGCCGTCCTGTTCGGCGTCGGTGCTGTGACGGTTCTTTCGGTTCCGGCCTTCGCCGAGAAGGCGGCTTATCTGCTGCCGGCCGTCATCCTCGCGAGCTTCGCCGCGACGCCCTTCATCGCCGGCTGGATCGCCCCACGCCTGCGCTTTCGCAACTGGGGCCGCGAGGCCTGGCTCAAGGGCGACGCGATCTCGGGCTGAGGGCGTCGGGCGGCCACGAGAGGGGACTGCTCCCGGCGCGCCGCTCGCCATCGCATGAACGCGCCGGTGACGCCGGCGCTCGCGATCACGCGCTTGGCCAGCGCGCTCTCATCGCTCACAAATAAGCACGGCGCCCTCTCGGGCGCCGTGCTGTCGTCTCGTCGTCGCTCTCCGCCGCTTAGGCGTTGCGATGATGCGCCTCGGGGCTCACCACCGCGGCGGCGGGCGGTAGCCGGGGCGGGGGCCGTAGCCCGGACGCGGAGCATAGCCGGGGCCGCGACCGTAATAGCCGGCGCGGGGACCGTAGCCCGGGCGCGGGCCGTAGCCCGGGCCGCGGCCGTAATAGCCGGGACGCGGGCCATAGCCGGGACCGCGGCCGTAGCGCGGCTGGGCGTTCTGCATCATCATCAGCCGGCGCCGCTTGGCGGCCGTCATGGTGAAGTCGGCTTCGGCCTGGTCGAGCCGCTGGGCGAGGTCCTGCGGGACGGCCTCGGACGCCATCGCCGGGGCGGCGAAGGCGGCCCCGATGACGATGGCCGCAGATAGGATCAATCGACGCATGCGTGCCTCCTGTTGTCGCGGCATATAGCCGGAGCATAGCACAACAGAGGATGAACGAGGTTCGCCGCCGCGACAGGCCCGACCGATAGTGAGGCGGGCCCGTTCGAAGGCAGCGGTTTGGGTCTACGGCTCAGGCGCGCATGTCGCCGGTGTCCATGAAGCGCTGATGCCAGGACAGGGCCTCGCCGGGCAGCGAGGGCGATTGCTGCCCGTAGGAGCCGGTGCGCGCCCGCCGCACGTAATCCTCCAGCGCCGGGCGGTAGTCCGGGTGGGCGCAGTTGGCGATGATGGTTGCGGCGCGCTGCTTCGGGCTCAGGCCGCGCAGATCGGCCAGCCCCTGCTCGGTGACGACCACCTGCACGTCCTGGGCGATATGATCGACATGGCTCGCCTGCGGCACGATCGCCGAGATCGCGCCGCCCTTGGCGGTCGAGGGCGTCATGAAGATCGAGATGAAGGCGTTGCGGGCGAAGTCGCCCGAGCCGCCGATGCCGTTCTGGATGCGCGAGCCCATGATGTGGGTCGAGTTGACGTTGCCGTAGATGTCGGCCTCGATCAGCCCGTTCATCGCCACGCAGCCGAGCCGCCGCACCAGCTCCGGGTGGTTGCTGATCTCCTGCGGGCGCAGGATCATCCTGTCGCGATAGCGCGCCATGTCGGCGTTGAGCTTCTCCGCCGCCTGCGGGCTGACAGAGAAGGCCGTGGCGGAGGCCAGCAGCAGCTTGCCGGCGTCGATCAGGTCGATCATCCCGTCCTGGATCACCTCGGTGAACGAGGTCAGGTTCGAGAAGGGCGCGTCGAGCAGGCCCGAGAGCACCGCATTGGTGATGTTGCCGACGCCGGATTGCAGCGGCAGCAGCGAGGGAGGCAGCCTTCCCTTCGCCACCTCGTGGCGGAAGAACTCGATGAGGTGACCGGCGATCGCGCCGGCGGTGGCGTCCGGCGCGGCATAGGGCAGGTTGCGGTCGGGCGCGTCGGTCTCGACGATCGCGACGATCTTGGCGGGATCGCAGCGCAGATAGGCCTCGCCGATGCGGTCGTGCGGGCGCGTCAGCGGGATCGGCACGCGGTTCGGCGGCAGGGCGGTGCCGTAATAGATGTCGTGCATGCCCTCCAGCTCGGGACTCTGCCAGCGATTGACCTCGAGGATCACCTTGGCGGCGCGGTCGAGCCAGGTCTTGTTGTTGCCGATCGAGGAGGAGGGGATCAGCGAGCCGTCGGCGCGGATGCCCGAAACCTCGACCACCGCGACGTCGAGCGGGCCGAGGAAGCCCTGCCAGGCCATCGGCGCGACCTGCGAAAGATGCATGTCGAAATAGTTCATCTCGCCGCGATTGATCTTCTCGCGGGCGATGGGGTCGGAATTGTAGGGCAGGCGGAATTCGATGCCGTCGGCCTTGGCGAGCGCGCCGTCGAGCTCCGGCCCGGTCGAGGCGCCGGTCCAGACCTTGACGCGGAAGGGCTGCCCGGCGGCGTGGGCCGCCTCGATGCGCTCGGCCAGCGCCAGCGGCACGGCCTTGGGATAGCCGGAGCCGGTGAAGCCGCTCAGGCCCAAGGTCATGCCGTTCTCGACGAGGGCGGCGGCGTCCCGCGCGCTCATTAGCTTGGCGCGCAGCGCCGCGTTCGCAATTCTGGACATGGTCGATCCCATCTGTGGTTCGCCCGGCTTAGGCATCCCCGGTGCCGGCCGCGTCAAGCAGGCTGCGACGAAAGGCTGAGCAGCCCTGCGTCGCGGCCGCGTGGCCCTCGTGTCGCGATATCGCCCGGCCGGCTCGCTATCGCAGCCCGGCGCGGGCATCATCCGCCAGCGTTCCCCGCACCGCGAAGGACCGGCCAGCACCATGAGTTTGCTCGAAACCGGACTGGTCGCCATGCGCGACCGCAAACGTCTCGCCGATATCGCCGGCGTCGTCATGCGCTTCGGCCTCGGCGACATGCTGGCGCGCATCGGGCTGGCCGGCCTGCTGCCGGCCAGCGGTGGCGAGGGCGAAGGCGGTATCGCCGCGGCGCCCGAGCGGCTGCGGCTGGCGCTGGAGGCGCTGGGGCCGACCTTCGTCAAGCTCGGCCAGATCCTCTCGACGCGCGGCGACCTCCTGCCGCCGGATTGGACCGGCGAGCTGGAGAAGCTGCAGAGCCAGGTGCCGCCGCAGCCCTGGGCGGCGATCGCGGCGCAGGTCGAGGCCGATCTCGGCGGCCCGGTCGAGGCGGTCTTCGCGCAGTTCGAGCGGCAGGCGCTCGCCGCCGGCTCGATCGCGCAGGTTCACCGCGCCACGCTGCGCGACGGCACGCCCGTGGTGGTGAAGATCAGGCGCGACGGCCTGCGCCCGCTGGTCGATGCGGATCTGCGCCTGCTCGCCCATGTCGCCGGTCTCGCCGAGGCGCAATGGCCGGATCTGGCGCGCTACCGGCCGCGGGAGATCCTGCGCCATCTCGGCCTCGCCATGGCCGAGGAACTCGACCTCGCCGCCGAGGCGCGCCATTGTGAGGCGATCGCCGAGAATCTCGCGGGCCTCAGCTTCGTCCGCATCCCGCGCATCCATGGCCAATGGAGCGGCGAGCGCCTGCTGGTGCAGGACTATGTCGACGGCATCGCGCCCAATGACCGCGCGGCGCTGGCTCAGGCCGGCCGCGACGGGCGCCTGCTGGCGCAGCGCGGCGCCCGCGCCTTCCTGCAGATGGCGCTGGTCGACGGTCTTTTCCATGCCGATCCGCATCCCGGAAACCTGCGTGCGCTTCCGGGCGATGCCATCGCCTTCCTCGATTTCGGCATGGTGGGGCGTCTCGGCGGCCGGCGGCGCGAGCAACTGCTCGCCTTCGTCGCGGCCATCGTCTCGCGCGACGGCGAGCGCGTCGCCGCCATGCTGGTCGAATGGTCGGGGCCGGGCGACATCGATCTTGCCGCGCTGGAGGCCGCTTGCGACGCCTTCGTCGCGCGCCATGGCCAGCCGCCGCTGCGGCTCGGCGAGGCGGTGCAGGACTTCGTGACGCTGTCGCGCCAGCACGGGCTGGCGCTGCCGCCGGACCTCGCCCTGCTGTTCAAGGCGCTGATCACCGCCGACGGCGTGATGCGCGGGCTCGACCCGGCCTTCGACGCGATCGCCGTCGCCGGGCCGATCGTGCGTGGCGAGCTGGAGCGCCGCTTCGGCCCGGCCGAGCTCGCCGGCCGCGGCAAGCGCCTGGCGCTGGAACTGGCCGAGATTGCCGGCGGGCTGCCCGGCCTGCTGCGCCTGCTCAGCCTGAGGCTGCGGCAGGGGCGGCTTTCGGCCGAGATCGAGCTCAAGGGGCTGGACCGCATCGGCGGCGATATCCGCTGGGCGGCGACGCGCGTCGCGGTGGCAATCGTCACCGCCGCCTTCGCGCTCGGCATCGCGCCGCGCCTGATGGATTTCGGTCCGGTGCTGCTCGGCGTTCCCCTACCGCTCTGGCTGGCGCTCGGCATCATCGCAGCCGGCATCGCCTGGCTGATGAAGCCACGGCGCTGAGGGCGGCGGAGGCGCCTTCCATAGAGCGTTTCCGAACTTGCGTTTGCGCAATCAGGCCGGCGCCGAACGCGCCTAGGGTCTCTGCCAACGACGGGCCTCGGGCTCGACGTGGACAAGGAGACGACGATGTTCAGGACTGTTCTGGCCGGGGCTTTCATGCTGCTGGCCGCCGCCGGGGCCCATGCCGCCGAGGTCGAGGTCAAGATGCTCAACAAGGGCGCTGCCGGAGCGATGGTGTTCGAGCCCGCGCTGGTCAAGATCGCGCCGGGCGACACGGTGAAGTTCGTGCCGACCGACAAGAGCCACAACGCCGAAAGCGTGCCCGGAATGCTGCCGGATGGTGCCGAAGCCTTCGCCGGCAAGATGAACGAGCAGGTCGAGGTCAGCTTCAAGGCGCCGGGCGTCTACGGCATCCGCTGCAAGCCGCATTACGGCATGGGCATGGTGGCGCTGGTCGTGGTCGGCGACCCGGTCAATCTCGACGCGGCCGCGGCGGTCAAGCATCCCGGCAAGGCCCGCAAGGTCTTCGAGGATCTGGTCGCCCAGGCCAAGTGACCCCGTCCGAATCCCGGGAGCAGGGGCACGCGTGCAGCCGCGCCGTGCCCCTTTTCATGTGAGCCTGCCATGACACCCATCCCCCGTTTGCGGGCCTTCAGCGGCCCGGCGCTCCTGTCCTACGGCTTCCGCCCCTTCTTCCTGCTCGCCGCATTGCAGGCCGGGGCGACGATCCTGCTCTGGCTGCCCTTCGTCAGCGGGCGGATCGCGGTGCCGACCGCCTTCCATCCGATCGACTGGCACGTCCACGAGATGCTGTTCGGCTATCAGGCGGCCGCGATTGCAGGCTTCCTGCTGACCGCGATCCCGAACTGGACCGGGCGCCTGCCGGTGCAGGGCCTGCCGCTTCTCGTGCTGGTGCTGGCCTGGTGCGCCGGGCGCGTCGCGGTTTTGGTCTCGGCCTGGATCGGCTGGCGGGCGGCGATGGCGATCGACGCGCTCTTCCTCGTTCTTCTGGCCGGTGCCGCGCTGCGCGAGATCGTCAGCGGCCGCAACTGGCGCAATCTCAAGGTCGTCGCGCTGCTGCTGATGCTGCTCGCCGGCAATCTCGCCTTCCATCTCGAGGCGGCTCTAACCGGCAGCGCCGACATGGCTCGCCGGCTCTCGATCGGCGCGGTGCTGCTGCTGGTCGCGCTCGTCGCCGGCCGCATCGTCCCGAGCTTCACGCGCAACTGGCTGGCGCCGCGCGGGCAGGGGCGCCTGCCGGTCGCCTTCAACCGCTTCGACAAGCTGGTGCTCGGCCTGACAGCCGCCGGCGTGCTGCTCTGGATCGCGCGGCCGGACGACGTTGCGACGGGGGCAGCCCTGTCGGCCTGCGCCGTGCTGCACCTCGCCCGGCTGGCGCGCTGGGCCGGCGATCGGACCTGGCGTAACCCGCTGCTCGTCATACTCCATGTCGGCTATCTGTTCGTGCCGGTCGGCTTCGCGCTCTCGGGTGCGGCGGCGTTCGGCCTGGTCGCGCCGGCGGCGGGGTTGCACGCCTGGACGGCGGGCGCCTTCGGCGTCACCACGCTGGCTGTGATGTCGCGCGCCAGCCTCGGCCATACCGGCCGCGCTTTGGTGGCGAGCCGGGCGGTCCAGGCCTGCTATGCGCTGCTGGTCGCCGGCACGCTGCTGCGCATCTGCTCGGCGCTTGGGCACGGCCCGGCGATGGTCCTCCATGTGGCTGGCCTGTTCTGGTCGCTCGCCTTCCTCGGCTTCGCGCTGGCCTACTGGCCGGTTCTGACCGGCCCGCGTCTCGGCCCGAAGGCGGGCGCCGGCGCCTGACGGGGAAGCCTTACCAAAAGCACGAAGCACGCCGCGCCGGCGACGGCGCGGCGTGCTTATGGCTAGAACGGCGCGCTCATCGCCGGGGTCCAGGGCGGATCCCAGGTCAGCGCCACATCGACGCTGCCGACGCCCCCCACCGCCGCGACCGTGGTCGCGACCGCTTCCTTCAGGAAGCCGGAGAGCGGGCAGCCGCGGGTGGTCGTCGTCATGACGATGTGCACGGCAGCGTCATCCGCGACCTCCACGCCGTAGATCAGCCCGAGATCGACGAGATTGCGGCCTATCTCCGGGTCGAGCACCTGCCGCAGCGCGGCGTCGATCCGGCCGGGGAGGGAGGCATCCATCACCGGCCCCCGCCATGGCGGACGAGCAGCCGGTAGTCGCGGCCCTCGGGATCGAAGTTGCCGGCCCATTCATGGCCGCGCTTGGCCAGTTCGGGGAAGAGGAAGGTTGGCTCGCGCCCGAGCAGGGCGAAGAGCACGTCGCCGCCCTGCAACTGGCTCAGCGTCTCGAGGATCCGCACCATCGGTTCCGGCGGGTCGAGATCGCGCAGGTCGAGCTCCTCGATCGGTGCCTTCCAGGTTATGGCCGAGGGGCTGCTGCCGGCGGCGAGCCCCTCGGTGTCGGGCTGGGCCGTGACGGGCGAGAACACCACCTCCCAGGCGCCGTCGCCGAGCGGGCGATCGGAGACCGCATAGCCGCGATTGGCCATGACCTGGAACAGGGGCACCGGGCGGAACGGCACCGTCAGGCGCAGCGGCTGGCCGGGTGCGAGCCCGTCCACAGCCGCCATGATGCTGCCGAAGGGTTCCTGGCCCGCCGCCATCATCGGGCGCAGGTCGAGATCATGAGGCTTAGGCTGGTCCTGCGGCATGAGCTTGGGTCCTTTGCGGAGCGGAGGTGACGATCAGGCTGGGGCGCCGGCACCCGGCGTCGGCGATGGCGGCGAGCCGGCGGGCGCGCACGAGCTCGACCACGATGCCGAGCGTGCCGGCGAGGCCGAGCGCCATCGCGGCCCGGAAGGCGAGAGGCTGCGCCAGCAATAGAGCGAGCGTGCCGGCCGCGACGCCGGCGTGATAGAGCGAGAACCACAGCCTTGCCCGGCGGGCGGCGAGCAGGTCCTCGATGCGCGGCACCGGCCGGTGGCCGAGCACCGGTGCATAGACCTCGATCCAGGTGATGAACGGCACGATCCTGACCAGCTGCGCCAGGGTGAGCCCGGTCAGCCAGCCGAAGACGAGCAGGAAGCCGGTCGCCGCGACCACGGGTTCGCCGGCTTGGGTCAACAGCGCCGGCGGCAGCATCGCGGCCCCGAGCGCCAGCGCGGCGAGCGCCGGCAGGCTGGCGGACATGTTGAGCTCGAGCCGCTTGCGCCGGCGCTGGCGGTGAAGCGCGACGAGATCGCAGGCGTAGAGCGCGATCATCGCGGCGAAGAGCACGGAGGCCGCGGTCGCGGCCAACGGCGCGGGGGCGAGCCCGCTTAGGCCGGCGAGAATCGCGCCGAAGCCCGCGGCGCCGAGCGCCATGATGCGCCGGCCCTGCCGCACCGCGCCATCGGGCGCGAGCATGAACATCGCGAACAGCCGGTAGCTGACGCCGAGCGTGACGAGGCCGAGCCAGCCGCCGATGCCGAGCATGGCGTGCAGCGGCACCCTGTCGCCCGGCCAGTCGAGGGCGGCGAGCCAGTCCGCCCGGCCGGCGAGCAGGACCGCGAAGCCGCTGCCCGTCGCTGCCGCCGCAATGAGGCAGGCGAGCCCGCCGAGCACGAAGCCGGCGACGCTGCCGGCTGCATGCTCGCCCGCGATCGTCCGCGCCAGCATCAGCGCCAGCAGCAGCACGCCGGTGAGCAGCAGCGCCGCTACCGGCAGGAACAGATCGAGCGGGGCGTCGAGCCAGCCGGCCAGCACCGCGAACGCGGCGCAGAGCAGGCCGGCGCCGCTGGCGAGGGCGGCGAGAGCGGGCGCCGCCAGCCCCGGATGGGCGAGGGGACGGGCGATCAGCACGGGGACGAATTGCAGCAGCGCCCCCGCCATGGCGAGGCTGAGCCAGCCGATCAGCACGAGATGTACGACGAGCAGGGTCTCGGGCGCCCGCAGCGGCGCGGCGGGATGGCCGAGGCCGGTCACCATCAGCGCCTGCGCCAGCAGCAGCGCCGCCAGCGAGACGGTGAAGTAGCCCGGCGTCCAGCGTGCCAGAGAGGCGAGCGGCATGGCGGCTCCCGTCGGTTCCCGGCCGCCCTGTGGCCGCTATTTCGGTCTAGCGCACGGCCGGGCCGGAAACGTTGAGCCGCCGCAATGACGGCGCGGAAAGGGCAGGGGCCGTGCCTTGGCCGGCGGCGCTCACGCGGCGCTGTTCTGCTCGTTGGCCAGCCGCACCAGCCCCTCGACGTCGAGCACCAGGAGGCGGCGCCGGCCGCCACGGACGAAGCCCTGCTTCTCCAGCCGGCTGAGGATGCGCGAGACATTGTGCAGGGTCGTGCCGGTCATCGCCGCGAGATCCTCGCGGGTCAGCGGCAGGTCGACCAGCGTGCCGTCCTCGGTGAGGCGGCCGACCTGGTCGGCAAGCTGCAGGATTTCGTGGATCAGCCGGGCGGTGACGTCGAGCGTCGCATTGTTGACCAGCCGGTCATAGGCGTCGTCGAGCCGCTCGCCGAGCACGCGCAGCACGTCGGTCGATTCCGGCGTGGTGCCGAGAACCCGGTGCCAGTCGGCGGTGCGCCAGAGCGCGACCCGGCTCCGGCGAATGGCGATAGCGGTCAGGAGATAACGCGGCATGCCCATGGCCGGCCCGATGCCGAAGAGCTCGCCGGCATAGGCGACGCGGACGATCGCGGTGCGCCCGGCGCGGCTGGTGCGCATCAGCTTCAGGCAGCCCTCGACCAGCAGCACCACCTCCTCGCCGGCCTCGCCCTGAGCGAAACAGCACTGGCCCGGCGCGATGTCGCGCAGGCGCACCTCGCGCATCAGCGCGTCGCGGGTGGCGGCGTCGATCGATGCGAAGGCGGGCAGGCGGGGCAGCTTGGCGAGGGTGAGAGGCATGGCAGAGGCGGGGTCCGGCTTCCTGTCGGGCGGGGCGCGACGAGCGCCCGACACGCCATCCGCGCCGCCCTGTCCTCCTGTTAGGCGGTTTTGCGGCGGTCATCTTTGCACTTTGTCAAAGATGAAGGCAGCCGGGGCGAATACTTGCAACCGGCGCATGGACAGGCCGTCGGAGAATGTTGTCTTTAAAGTAACTCCAATCCGGCGGTGGCCCCCGGACGGTTATCCGGCATCGCAACGAAAGGGGGGCGGCATATGGCCGTCGACACCTCACAGAGCGATCTCTCCCGCAAGCCGACGCGGCGCGACGAGATCGTGGCCTTCCTCGTCCTGGGCGTCCTGATCTGGCCCGTGATCGCCGTCGGTGTCGTCGGCGGCTACGGCTTCCTCGTCTGGATGTCGCAGCTCGTCTTCGGCCCGCCCGGCCCTCCGCACTAGGGAGGTGGCGATGACGTCGAACAAATCCGAGATCGACCGGCGCGACTTCCTCACCGGGCGCGTGCTGCCTGCCGCCGAGGGCGGCGCGCGGGCGCCGGAGCGCCTTCTCTACATCGCGAGCGCGGTCGTGACCGCGCGCCCCGAGAACTGCGCCGCCGTCGCGGCCCGGATCGCCGAGATACCCGGCGCCGAGGTCCACGGCATCGAGGGCAGCAAGATCGTCGTCGTGCTTGAGAGCGAGCGCAGCGGCGAGATCGGCGGGCGGCTGACCGAAATGGCGCTGATGGACGGCGTCTTCTCGGCCAACCTCGTCTTCGAGCAGATCGAACAACTGAACGACCACGGAGGCGGCCGATGACGGTCTCTCGTCGCGAGCTACTCAAGGCCCAGGCAGCGGGCATAGCTGGTCTTGCCGCCGGCATCGGCGGCACCGCCAGCGCCCAGCCGGTCGCCGGCGGGGTCGACGCCCTGCAGATCAAATGGTCCAAGGCGCCCTGCCGCTTCTGCGGCACCGGCTGCGGCGTCATGGTCGGCGTCAAGGAAGGGCGGGTCATCGCCACCCATGGCGACATGAAGGCCGAGGTCAATCGCGGCCTGAACTGCGTGAAGGGCTATTTCCTCTCCAAGATCATGTACGGCGCCGACCGGCTGACCCAGCCGCTGCTGCGCAAGAAGAACGGCGTCTACGCCAAGGACGGCGAGTTCACGCCGGTGTCCTGGGACGAGGCCTTCGACACCATGGCCGCCAAGGCCAAGGAGACGCTGAAGGCCAAGGGACCGACCGCGCTCGGCATGTTCGGCTCCGGCCAGTGGACCATCTTCGAGGGCTACGCCGCGACCAAGCTGATGCGGGCCGGCTTCCGCTCGAACAATCTCGACCCCAACGCCCGCCACTGCATGGCGTCGGCCGCCTACGCCTTCATGCGCACCTTCGGCATGGACGAGCCGATGGGCTGCTATGACGATTTCGAGCATGCCGACGCCTTCGTGCTCTGGGGCTCGAACATGGCGGAGATGCACCCGATCCTGTGGACCCGGGTCGCCGATCGCCGTCTCGGCCATCCGCACGTCAAGGTCGCGGTGCTGTCGACCTATACCCATCGCAGCTCCGACCTTGCCGACATCCCGATCGTCTTCAAGCCGGGCACCGATCTGGCGATCCTGAACTACATCGCCAACCACATCATCTCGACCGGGAAGGTGAACAAGGAATTCGTCGAGAAGCACGCGACCTTCGTGAAGGGCGCGACCGATATCGGCTACGGCCTGCGGCCCGACGATCCGCGCGAGGTCAAGGCGCGCAAGGCGGCCGATCCGGGCGCGACGACGCCGATCGACTTCGACGCCTTCGCCGCCTTCGTGAAGGATTACACGCTCGAGAAGGTCTCGGAATTGACCGGGGTGGAGCAGGGCTTCCTGCGCCAGCTCGCCGAGCTCTATGCCGACCCGAAGCGCAAGGTCGTCTCCTTCTGGACGATGGGCTTCAACCAGCATGTGCGCGGCGTCTGGGCCAACCAGATGGTCTACAACCTGCACCTGCTAACCGGTAAGATCTCCGAGCCCGGCAACAGCCCGTTCTCGCTGACCGGCCAGCCCTCCGCCTGCGGCACCGCCCGCGAGGTCGGCACCTTCGCCCACCGCCTGCCGGCGGACATGACGGTGACCAATCCCGAGCATCGCAAGCATGCCGAGGAGATCTGGCGCATCCCGCACGGGATCATCCCGGAAAAGCCGGGCTACCACGCCGTGGAGCAGGACCGGGCCCTCAAGGACGGCAAGCTCAATTTCTACTGGATCCAGGTCAACAACAACCTCCAGGCCGCGCCCAACAACACAGGCGAGACCTATCCGGGCTATCGCAACCCCGACAACTTCATCGTGGTCTCGGACGCCTATCCGACCGTGACCGCGATGGCGGCGGACCTGATCCTGCCGGCGGCGATGTGGGTCGAGAAGGAGGGCGCCTACGGCAATGCCGAGCGGCGCACCCATGTCTGGCACCAGCTCGTCGACGCGCCCGGCCAGGCGCGCTCCGATCTCTGGCAGCTCGTCGAGTTCTCCAAGCGCTTCACCACGGACGAGGTCTGGCCGGCGGAGATCCTCAACGCGAACCCGAACTATCGCGGCAAGAGCCTGTACGACGTGCTCTTCCGCAACGGCACGGTCGACGCCTTCCCGGTCTCGGATGTCGAGGCCGGCTACGAGAACCGTGAAGCCGCCGATTTCGGCTTCTATCTCCAGAAGGGCCTGTTCGAGGAGTATGCTGCCTTCGGGCGCGGCCACGGCCACGACCTCGGCCCCTTCGACCTCTATCATCAGGTCCGCGGCCTGCGCTGGCCGGTCGTAGACGGCAAGGAGACGCTCTGGCGCTATCGCGAGGGGCTCGACCCCTATGTGAAGCCCGGCAAGGGCATCGAGTTCTACGGAAACAAGGACGGCAAGGCCCGCATCATCGCGGTGCCCTACGAGCCGCCGGCCGAGAGCCCGGACGCCGAATTCGACCTCTGGCTGGTCACCGGCCGCGTGCTCGAGCACTGGCACTCCGGCTCGATGACCATGCGCGTGCCGGAACTCTACAAGGCCTTCCCCGGCGCCCGCTGCTTCATGCATCCCGACGATGCGCGCAAGCGCGGCCTCAACCAGGGCGCCGAGATCAGGCTGATCTCGCGCCGCGGCGAGGTCCGCACCCGCGTCGAGACGCGCGGCCGCAACCGCATGCCGCCGGGCGTGGTTTTCGTGCCGTGGTTCGACGCCAGCCAGCTGATCAACAAGGCGACGCTCGACGCCACCGATCCCATCTCCAAGCAGACGGACTTCAAGAAATGCGCCGTCAAGATTCTCGCGGTCTGAGCGTCATGCGCTCCTGGCCCCTTCTAGCCGCCTTCGTCGCCGCCGCCGTCGTCCTCGCCTTCGGGGCCGCCGTCTCGCAGGAGGGCGCCCCGGTCAAGATCGTGCCGCGCCTCACCGGCAACGCCCAGCCGATGGCGCTCGATCGCATCCCGCCGCTCGGCCGGCCGGTCGTCGACGACGTCAAGCGCATGCGCAACTACCCCGAGCAGCCGCCGGTGATCCCGCATTCGATCGACGGCTACCAGCTGACGGTGAACACCAATCGCTGCATGGACTGCCACAAGCGCGAATTCACCGAAGGCTCGGGCGCGCCGATGATCAGCGTCACGCATTTCCAGGACCGTGACGGCCAGGTGCTCGCCGACGTCACCCCGCGCCGCTATTTCTGCACGGCGTGCCATGTCCAGCAGAGCGACGTGCAGCCGCTCGTCCCGAACCAGTTCCGGGACGCCGCCACCATCGGCCGCAAGCCGTGAGCGGGGCCGGCATGAACCCGAACGACGGCGCGAAACCGGGCTTCCTGGTCCGAATCTGGCATGCTGTGCTGCGCTTCTGGCGGATCGTCAGCCGCCCGAGCGCCTATCTGCCGCTCGGCTTCCTGACGCTCGGCGGCTTCCTGTGCGGGGTGGTCTTCTGGGGCGGCTTCAACACCGTGCTCGAGGCGACCAACACCGAGAAGTTCTGCATCTCCTGTCACGAGATGCGCGATAACGTCTATCAGGAGCTGACCCAGACGGTGCACTTCTCCAACCGGTCCGGCGTGCGCGCCAGCTGCCCGGACTGCCATGTCCCGCACAACTGGACCGACAAGATCGCCCGCAAGATGCAGGCCTCGAAGGAGGTCTGGGGCAAGATCTTCGGTACGATCTCGACGCGCGAGAAGTTCCTCAACCTGCGCCTCGAACTCGCCAAGCACGAATGGGGGCGCCTCAAGGCAAACGACTCGCTGGAATGCCGCAACTGCCATTCCTCGGTGGCGATGGACTTCACCAAGCAGACCAGGCGCGCGGCCGACATTCACAGCCGCTTCCTGACCACGGGCGAGAAGACCTGCATCGACTGCCACAAGGGCATCGCCCACCAGCTGCCCGACATGACCGGCATCGAGCCGGGCTGGAAGGAAGCGCCCGAGCTGCAGGGCCGCACCGGCGCCTCCTATCATGGCGGGCCGGAGAGCGAGCTGCGCGCCTATCTGACCCGGATCGAGGCGCGCTGAGCCGCGCGCCCGATCCCTCCGGGGCGGCGTCAGGCTGCCGCCGGCACCGCGCCGATGCGCGCAATCCTGATCGCCATGTGAGGCAATGGCGGCCGTTCAGGCCGTTCCCGGCGCGGCCATCCTCCGGCGCATTCGGTCGCGCGAGAGGTGCCGCCGTGGGGGATGACGTGCCGGGGATGACGTGCCTGCGCCGATTGCTGCGGCTGGCCGCTTAGGGCATGGTCCGCCGCTGCCGCGGAGCTCCCATGAAGCTTGACCAGATCGACATCAAGATCCTCTCCGAGCTGCAGAAGAACGGCCGGATCACCAATGTCGAGCTGGCGGAGCTGGTCAATCTCTCGCCGAGCCCCTGCCTGATGCGCGTGAAGAAGCTGCAGCAGGACGGCTACATCACCGGCTATCACGCCCGGATCAACCTCGCGAAGCTCGGCCAGACGCTGACGGTGTTCACCGAGATCACCCTGAAGAACCATCGCCAGATCGATTTCGCCCGCTTCCAGGCGGCGATCGAGAAGCTCGACCAGCTTGTCGAATGCCATCTGGTCTCGGGCGGCTACGACTACCTGGTGAAGTTCGTGCTCAGCGGCATCGTCGAATACCAGACGCTGATGGAGCGCCTGATCGACCTCGATATCGGCATCGACAAGTATTTCAGCTTCGTCGTGCTCAAGTCGCCGATCGTCAAGCCGCACATGCCGCTGACGAGCCTGTTCCCCACCGCGGGCTGACCGCCCTCCGCGCAGGGCGAAGGGCGGTCGGGTCGCGGTCGGGAGACCGAAGTGCCGGCGCGGCGCTCAGGCCATCGCGGCGCGCACGTCCGGATCGGCCAGCGTCTCGTCGAGGGTCTTGCGCGTGCGCGCCACGATCGCGTCGATCTCGCCCTCGGTGCAGCACAGCGGCGGCGCATAGCCGAGCACGCCGTTGCCGAAGGCGCGGATCACCAGCCCGTGCTCCCAGGCCCGGTCGAAGATGCGCACGGCCGGGGCGCTGGAGGCCGGCAGCGGCGTCTTCTTCGCCTTGTCGGTGACCAGCTCGATCGCGGCCAGCATGCCGCGGCCGCGCACCTCGCCGACCAGCGGGTGGTCGCTCAGGCTCTGCAGGCCGGCCATCAGGCGCGCGCCGGCCTTGCGGCCGTTGTCGAGCAGGCCGGCATCGTAGAGTCGCAGCACCTCCAGGCCGACGGCCGCGCTGACCGGATGGGCGGAATAGGTGTAGCCATGGCCGATCGCGGCGGTGCCGGCACGGTCGGCGATGACGTCGTAGACGGCCTGTGACATCAGCACCGCGCCCATCGGCACGTAGCCCGAGGTCAGGCCCTTGGCGATGGTCATCATGTCGGGGACGATGCCCTCGTCCTCGCAGGCGAAGAGCGGGCCGGTGCGGCCGAAGCCGGTGATGACCTCGTCGGCGACGAAGAGGATGTCGAGCGCGCGGCAGCGCTCCCGCATCGCCTTGACCCAGCCTGGCGGCGGGA
This sequence comes from Allobosea sp. TWI1241, assembly GCF_039673065.1. Classification (NCBI taxonomy): domain Bacteria; kingdom Pseudomonadati; phylum Pseudomonadota; class Alphaproteobacteria; order Hyphomicrobiales; family Alloboseaceae; genus Allobosea; species Allobosea sp. TWI1241. The sequence goes on from NZ_JBDJKW010000004.1 coordinate 137,331, forward strand.
CGAGCACGCCGCCGGAGCCCTGGATCGGCTCGCAATAGAAGGCCGCGACCCGCTCGGCCCCGCCGAGCGCCTCGACCTTGGCCTCGAGCGCCGCCAGCGAGGCGGCGATCACCGCCGCCGGGTCGGCGCCCGCCGGGTTGCGGTAGGTATAGTGCGACGGAATCTTGTGCTGCCAGTCATAGGGCACGCCGAAGCCGGCATGGAAGACGGGCAGGGCGGTGAGGCCGGCGCCGACGGTGGAGGAGCCGTGATAGCCCTGCTCCAGCGTAATGAACTGGTCCTTCTGCGGCTTGCCGCGCGCCTGCTGGTAATAGCGGATGAAGCGTACCGTGCTGTCGACCGCGTCCGAGCCGCCCAGCGAGAAATAGACGCGGTTGAGGTCGCCCGGCGCGCGCTCGGCCAGTTCGGCCGCCAGCCGGATCGCCGGCTCCGATCCGAGGCTGAAATAGCCGGTGGCGTAGGCGAGCTGGCGCATCTGGTTGGCGGCGGCTTCCACGATGCTCTCATGGCCGTAGCCGGCATTGACGCACCACAGCCCGGCGAAGCCGTCGATCAGCTGCTTGCCGGAATCGTCGGTGACGGTCGCGCCTTTGGCCGAGCGCAGCACGCGTACGCCCGCCTTCTCATGGCCGCGATAGGAGGCGACCGGATGAATCCAGTGCTGGCGATCGAGTTCGATCAGCGAATTGCTCAACATGACGGGTCTCCGGTCTGTCCAAGTGCTTTGGGTCTATCCCAGCGCCTGGCTGGCGAGGGCGAAGGGACGTGCGGGCCCGGCGGGGGGCGCGCTCGTGCTGCCGCGCCGCATGGCGACGCCGTCGCCGACCTGCGGCAGGCCGCGCCCGGCGAGCCAGGGCGACAGGCCGGAGGTCGCCGGCGTGTCGATCCGCAGGACGGTTCCGGAGCGGGCGGCAGCGAGGAAGTCGATCAGCGCCCGGGCCTGGTCCTGTGTCTGCGAGATGACCGGGCCGACCAGCTCTCCGCGGCCGAAGCTGCGCAGCGCGCCATAGCCGGCGAGACGGTCGCCCTCGCGCAGCACGGCCAGGCGCCCGACCTCGGCGAGACGGTGCGTCAGCGCGGTGCGGTCGATGCCATGCGCCGCGCGGTCGAGCGCCGCGATGGCCGGCGCGTCGGCCTCCGACGCCCAGACGACGCCGTTCTGCGGCTGCGCGTCGGGCGGGGCGCCGAGATCGGCCTGGTGCTGGTTGATCGCGTGGCTGGCGCGGAAGCCGAGCGTTTCGTAGAGCGGCATGCCCTCCGGCGTGGCGACGAGGCGGCATTCGCGCGCGCCGGCCGCCGCGATGACGGCATTCATCAGCCTCCGGCCGAGGCCGCGCCCGCGCAGGGCGGCCGCCACGATCACCATGTTGATCGTGGCGCAGTCGTCGCCGAAAGGCGTGAGCATGGCCGTGCCGACCACGCGGCCGTCCAGCATCGCCGCGAAGCCGCGGCTCAGCGGCAGCGACATCGCCCAGTCCTCGCGCCGATGCAGCCAGCCGGCCTCGCGCGACAGGCTGACCGCGCCGTCGAGATGGCTTTCATCGAAGGCGACGAGATCGATCGTTCCCGTGTCCATGCTGCTATCCGCGTCCTTTGGTGGTCATGAATAAGCCCTGCGACGGCGCAGTTCGTCCCGAGGATCGGTGCCGCGCGACATCTTCCGCTGTAAGGGCACGCGGCCGCCGCAGGGAATGCCAGGGGCGGTCTGCGAAGTCCTGCTGTGCCGTGGACAGCGCGGCTGATCGTGGAGCGGTCTGTGCCCGCGCACCTCCACCAGCGCATGGCCGTCTCCCGGTTGGCGATCAGGCTCCGTCCTGCGCGAAGCGGCCGCAGAGCCGCTCCAGCATCCGCGTGCAGGTGGCCAGTTCGTCGCGCGTGACGTATTCGTCGGGCCTGTGGGCGCGGGAGATGTCGCCCGGCCCGCAGATGATCGCGTCGATCCCGGCTTCCTGATAGCGCCCGGCCTCGGTGCCGTAGCTCACCGCCGCCTGCGGGGTCGTTCCGGTGATCTCGGCGAGCAGGAGCGCGATCGGCGCGTCGGCCGGCAGCGAGAGTGCCGGATAGCTCGCCATGGGCTGCCATTGCACTTCGTACCCGTCCGCCCGCAGTGCCTCGGCGGCGGAGCGGATCGGCGCCAGCAGCGCCTCGGGCGAGACGCCGGCGATGGCGCGGGCCTCCAGCTCGACGGTGCAGCGGCCGGGCACGATGTTGAGGGCCCCGCCGCCGCGGATCGTCCCGATCTGGATGGTGGAGTATGGCGGCTCGAAGATCGGATCGAGCGGACCCTGCTGCGCCGCCAGCGCAGCAGCCCGCGTCGCCGCGATGACGCTGCCCATGGCGTGGATGGCGTTGAGCGCCAGCTCGGGCCGTGAGGAATGGCCGGGCCGGCCGACGATCTCGACGCGCGCCGCGGCCTTGCCCTTATGGGCGAGGATCGGGCGCAGCCCGCTCGGCTCGCCGATCACCGCCGCGGCCGGCCTGGTGCAGAGCTCCGGCAGACGGGCGATCAGATGCGGCACGCCGCGGCAGCCGGCCTCCTCGTCATAGGAGAAGGCGATGTGCACCGGGCGGGCGAGTCGGCTCGCCACCAGCGCCGGGACGATGGCGAGGACGGCCGCGAGAAACCCCTTCATGTCGCTGGCGCCGCGCCCGAACAGCCGGTCGCCCTCGGCGCGCAGGCGGAACGGGTCGGAGGTCCAGTCCGGCTCCTCGGCCGGGACCACGTCCATATGGCCGGAGAGGATCAGGCCGGGCGCATCGCGGGCGCCGATCGTCGCGAACAGGTTGGCGCGGTCGCCCTCGGGTCCGGGCAGGACATGCGCCGCGACGCCGAAGCGCCCGAGATAGGCCGCGACCCAGTCGACGATGTCGCCATTCGGCTGGCCGACCAGCGAACGAAAGCGGACGAGCTCCGCGAGGATGTCTTCCGGCGTCACGAGCGGCTCCGTGCTGGCGTGCGGTCCAGCGATCATAGGACGCTCCGCCCGGCCGCCGCATCTATTCGTCGGCAGCTTGTCGGTTGTCCCTGCCGAATTGCCGTTGACACACGGCGCGTCCTGTCGCGGACACGGGGGAAGAGGCCGTGAGGCCGGCCGCGTCTCTCCGGTCGACTCCGGAGGGCGGCGCAGGCCGAGCGGTACGGCACTGTCAGCCCGTCCCCCCTGCGATGGCGCGGGAGGGCCGTCTCTCGCCTATTCCTCGCTCTTCGCCTCGGCCTCCGCCTTGGCACCGTCCGGCTTGGCTGCGTAGCGGAAGTCGCAGCAGCTCCCGCCCGACATCAGGGTCGAGGTGCGGGTCAGCGTGGCGTTCGGGTCGTAGCCCTCGATGAAGCCGTAATCCCGGTTGCAGGAGAGCAGGTGCCCGATCTCGCCGAGCCCCATGGCGTGATACATCTCGGCATAGCGGCAGCGATGCACGTCGTAGCTGAACGCGGCCTCGTCGGCGCGCAGCACCGTGACCTCCAGCGCGTCGTCCTGCGTCCAGAGCCGCTGCAGCTCGGCGAAGCTGCGCAGGTCCGCGCCGCCGGGCTCGCGCGCCGCGAAGTCGCGGCCGGCCGCGACGGCGGTCTTGGCGATCGCCTCGCCGATCAGGGCCTGGGCCTGCGCCTTGCCGAGATGCGCGACCAGCGTCTCGTAGATCGGCTTGATGACGCCGGCCTCGATCCGCCGGCGGGCGAGGATCCCCATCTCCGCATCGTCGCTCATGACCGGCCCTCCGTCGTGAAAGCAGCCAGCGCCGCGAGCACGGCGCCGCTCTCCGCCACCGCGCCGAAGACGCCGCTCTTCTTGATCAGCAGCTGGATTGCCGCCTCGTGCACCGCCTGGAAGCAGGCCCCGGTGCCGTCAGACAGGGTCAGGCAGTCGAAGCCCCGGTCCAGCGCCTCGCGGACATTGGTGTGGATGCAGCAATCGGTCGTCAGCCCGGTCAGGATCAGGTTGTGGATGCCGCGCTCGCGCAGATGCGCCTCGATGCCGGTGAAGCCGAAGGCGCCATAGGACGGCTTGTCGAACACCGCCTCGCCGGGCAGCGGCGCCAGCTCGGGAATGATCTGCCAGCACTCCGCGCCTTCGATCAGGTAGCGGCCCTTCGGCCCCTCGTCGCCGACCGCGACACCCTTGCCGTCGATGCCGCGCCAGAGCCGGTGCGGCTGCACGTCGGAGAGATCGGGGCTGAAGGTTTCGCGGGTGTGGATCACCGGCAGGCCCGCCGCCCGGCAGGCCGCCATGACGCGGGCGATCACCGGGATCGGCCGGCGCAGTGCGCCGAGATCGAAGCCGAACTGGTGCATGTAGCCGCCTTCGGCGCAGAAATCGCCTTGCATGTCGATGACGAGCAGAGCGGTGTTCTGCGGCGTCAGCGCGCCGTTCAGCGGGAAGGCGTAGGGGTTGGCCTGGACCTTGGTCACGGCGTCGCTCACTTCTTCACCCAGAGATCGTGCCAGCTGCTGGACGGCCAGCGCGGCGTGTTGTGGTCGTTGCGCAGCGCCTTGCTGGTCACCGAGATGAACTCGCGATCGGTCGCCATCCAGACCGGCGCCTGTTCGTTGGCGAGCTTGACGAACTCGACATAGCGCTGCTTGCGCGCCTTCGGATCGAGCTCAGCCGCCGCCTGGTCGATGACGCGGTCGATCGCGTCGTCCTGCCAGCCCCACTGATTGGTCCAGGGCGCGCCCTTCGGCGCGCCTGAACGGTACCAGACCGTGGTCGAGACCGCCGGGTCGCTGCGATACTGGTGGCGGCCGGTGGCGAGGTCGAAATCCCAGTCGCGATAGACCTGGTTCAGGAAGCCGGCGGCGTCGCGCTGCACGATGTCGACCTGGATGCCGACCTCGGCCAGCGATTGCTGGATGAAGGTGCCGAAGGCGCTGACATCCTCGCCCCAGGGCGCCGGCAGCAGGCGCAGCTTGAAGCGCGGGCCGTTGCCGCGCGGATAGCCCGCCTCGTCGAGCAGCTTGTTGGCGAGCGCCCGGTCGAAGGGCAGGTCGGGCGCGCCCGGCACGAAGAAGTCCGAGGATTGCGGCACCGGCCCCCGGCCGCGACGGCCGAAGCCGTACAGCATGTTCTCGATGAAGAAGTCGGTGTCGATCGCGTGGACGATGGCGCGCCGCACCCGCAGGTCGGCCAGCTCCTTGCGCCGCAGGTTGAACTCCACGGTGTTCTGCACCGCGTTGCCCTCATTGCCCTTCGTCGAGACCGTGAAGCCCGGATGCTTGCGCAGGCGGTCGATATCGGCGAGCGCCAGCGAGGTGTAGGCGCTGAGATCGACCGCGCCGGTCTCGAGCGCGGCGGCCGCCGCCGACTTGTCCGGCATGAACTTCCAGACGATGCGGTCGAGATAGGGGAAGCCGGTGCGCCAGTAGTCGGGGTTGCGGTCGGCGATGAAGTACTGGCCGCGCTCATAGCGCGCGAACTTGAAGGGGCCGGTGCCGATCGGCTCGAGATTGGCCGGGTTCTCGAGGATGTTGGTGCCCTCGTAGACGTGCTTCGGCGCGACATAGCCGAGATCGGGCAGGGCGCGCAGCAGCAGGTCGAGTGGCATGGGCTGCGCGTATTTGAAGACGGCGGTGTGGGCGTCCGGCGTCTCGACGGCCTCCAGGTTCTTCTGCAGGGTCGTGCCGTAGTTCAGGTGCTTCTTCCAGATCTCCATGGCGGTGAACTGGACATCGGCCGCGGTGAAGGGCTTGCCGTCGTGCCAGCGCACGTTCTGGCGCAGGGTGAAGGTGATGGTCCTGCCATCGGGCGAGGAGGTCCAGCCGGTGGCCAGCACGCCGACGGGCTGGCCCTTGGCGTCGAGATCGACCAGCGGCTCCACGATCTTGCTGCCGACGAGATAGACGTCGACCGAGGCGCGGATCGCCGGATTCACCACGCGCTGCTCGGCGTTCATATGGACGTTGAGGATGCCGCCGCGCACCGGCTGCTCCTGCGCCAGAACGCCGGGGGCGTGACTGGCGACCAGCCCGATGGCGGCGACCGAGGAGAGGAAATCGCGGCGGGAGAGAGCTTTGGACATCGCGGGCTCGGTCCTTTTCGGCTTGCGGAAATCCGGCTCCGGGGGCGGAGAAACCGGTGCGGCGGCAGATGGCGCGAGAAGAAAAATCTCTTTTACAACCTGCAAAGAGTGAAATTAATTTCACATAATTACGACTATATCGGCTCGAAATCGCCGATCAATCCGCTATAAAGCTGATAATAATTCAACATTTGAGGTGCCCAATGGCTGAGCGCGCCGAGCCTCCTTTGACGGCAATCCGTGCCTTCGAAGCGGTCGCCCGCCTCGGCGGCGTCACGCTCGCCGCGCGCGAGCTGCACGTCTCGCCCTCGGCGATCAGCCACCAGCTCTCGCTGCTCGACCAGTTCGTGCAGCAGCCGCTGACGCGCCGCGAAGGCCGCGGCCTCGGCCTGACGGAGGCCGGGCGCGAATATTTCCGCTCGGTGCGCGCCGCCTTCTCCGTGCTGCGCGGCGCGACGGAGCAGCTGCGGGAGGGCACGCTCGGCGCGCAGGTCCAGCTCGGGGTGATCCCGCTCTTCGCGCGGACCTGGCTGTTCCGGCATGTCGAGGCGTTTCTCGCCGCCAATCCCGATATCGAGCTCACCGTCTCCTATGCCCACCATCGCAACTATGTCAGCGATTCCGCCGACCTCTCGGTGCGTTTCGGCGAGGGCCAGTGGCGCGGCTACGAGGCGCACCGCATCCTGTCGGGAGGCGTGGCGCCCTATTGCAGCGCCGGCTTCGCCACGCGGCATCCGGACCTCCTGGCTGGGGAGGGCGCGCTGCCGGCCGGGCCGCTGATCCACGACCAGGACAGGGATGGCTGGCGGCTCTGGTGCGAAGAGGCGGGGGCCGAGCCCAACCGCGAGCAGGGTATCCTGGTCGAGGACGGCAATCTCGCCCTCCAGGCCGCGCTGGACGGGCTCGGCGTGGCCCTGCTGCGCCCGTCACTGGTCGGCGTTCTGGCCGAGGAGGGGCAGCTCGTGCGCCTGTCGCAGCGCGAGCTGCATGACGGGCGCGACTACTATCTCTGCCATCTCAGCCAGCAGCCCTTGTCAGGTGCGGAAACCCGCCTGCTGCGCTGGATCGTCCGGCACTGCGGCGCCGCGGTCCGCACTGCGCCCTAGACGCGGGCGGAGCCGACTGCGGCCGGCCCCGGCGGCTCATGGCGACATCGGCACAGGCCGCTTGAAAACGACCCTGATATCGCTCAGTTCCTGCACGGGCGACGTGCAAAAACGGAGTTCTCGGTAGAGCGGATCCCTGACCACGCCGCCCTCGCTGACGGCCGGCCGAGCGTATCGCGCCGCAGCCGATGACGGCGGCGGCGCGGGGAGGGGCGTGGTCAGGGAATGGCCGCAGGGCGCCGCCAGTGCCTCGGCCGCTACATCTTCTTGCCGTCCTTGCCGAACTGCTTGAGGAAGGCCGTCAGGTCGGCGATCTCCTTCTCGTTCTTGATGCCGGCGAACACCATCTTGGTGCCGGGGATCTTGGCGCGCGGATCCTTGATGTACTCGGCGAAGATCGCCTCGTCCCAGGTGATGTCGGCGTTCTTGTTGGCGTTGGAGTAGCTGTAGCCCTCGACCGCGCCGGTATGGCGGCCGAACAGGCCGTTGAGATGCGGGCCCACGCCGTTCTTGGCCGTCTCGCCGAGCTGGTGGCAGGCGCGGCACTTGTTCCAGGAGCGCTCGCCGGCGCTGATGTCCTGGGCGAGGGCGGTGCCGCTCAGCGCGGCGAGCAGGACGGCGGCAATCGGGATCGAGCGTCTCATCATATCCTCTGGAAAGGGCGGGCGGGTCGAAGAGATGCCCCGCTCCGCGGGAGGTCGGAGCGGGGCGGTTCCGGGCCGGCCGCGCCTTTGCGCCGGCCCGGTCTAGAAGGGTCAGCCGAACATGTCCGCCGTGATGCCGGCATACCAGCCGACGTTCTCGGCCTGGTTCTCCTTGCGCAGCTCGGCGGTTTCGCCGGGCTTGGAGACGAAGGTGTCGATCGCGGTGATCTTGCCGTCCTTCGCCTCGTAGCGGCCACCGACCTTGATGGTGTCGTCGGTCTCCACCAGCGACCAGCAGGTGTTGGTGTAGCGGGCCGGGAAGGTGCGGGCCCCGGCGAGCTCGCCGCGGATCGTCATGGCGGCGACCTTGGCCTGGCTGTTGGCGGAGAAGGCCGATTTCGGCATGTCGCCGGCGATGCAGGCATCGCCGAGCACGTAGATGTTCGGGTCCACGGTGGAGCGCATCGAGGCGGCCTCGATGGCGCAGTAGCCGCCGGCCGGCGCCAGCCCGGCCGAGCGCGCGATCTCGCCGGCCATCTGCGCCGGGATGACGTTGACGAAGGCGGCGTTGCGGTAGGTCTCGAAGCCGGTGACGACCGTGCCGGTCTTCGGATCGACCGACTTGATGCCGTCATGGATCTTGGGGCCGAGCCATTCGATCATCGTGCCGTAATGCTGTTCCCAGGCCGCCTGGAACGTGCCCTGCTTCGAGAAGCTCTCCTTGGGATCGAGGATCACGATCCTGGCGGCGGTCTTGCCGGCCTTCTTCAGCGCGTGGGCGAACATCGAGGCCCGCTCATAGGGGCCGGGCGGGCAGCGATACGGATTGGGCGGGGCGATCATCACGATCAGCCCGCCATCGGGCACCGCGTCGAGCTTCTCCCGGATCAGCCTGGTCTGGCGGCCGGGCTTCCAGCCATGCGGCATGGCTTCTTCCGCCTCCTTCGACCAGCCCGGCACGGAATCGTATTTCAGGTCGATGCCGGGCGAGACGACCAGCCGGTCATAGGGCAGGCGAGCGCCGGTCGAGAGCACGACCTCCTTCTTCTCGCGATCGATGGCGGTGGCGCGGGCGCGGGCCAGCGTGACGCCGTGATTCTTCGCAAGCGCGTCGTAGCGATGGCTGATGTCGTCGAAGCTCTTGAAGCCGCCGACATAGAGGTTGGAGTGGAAGCAGGTCTGGTAGACCTCGTTCTCCTCCACCAGGGTGACGGCGATGGCGCCGTTGGAATCCTTGGCGATGTAGCGTGCGGCCGTCGCGCCGCCGGCCCCGCCGCCGATCACGACGACGCGCGGTTTCGTCTGGCCGAGGAGGGCGGGCGCCCCGAGGGCGACGCCGCCCGTCAGGGCCAGGCCCGATAGCAGCAGGCCGCGGCGTGTCGTGTCCATGGTGATGCCTCCCTCTCGTCGTTGCGGTGCGGTCCACCCGACGGGCCTCTTGGCGGGCCCGTTCGATCCGGTCGTTCAGGGCTTCGGCGTCAGGCTGCCGTAATAGGCCGCCAGCGCCGCGATCTCCTCCTCCGAGAGGCGCGCGGCGATGGTCCGCATCACCTCGTTCTCTCGGTAGCGCTGCTTGTAGGATTCCATCAGCGCCACGAACTGCTCGGCGGGATGGCCGATGATCGCCGGGACGCCGCCGGCCTGCCGCCCGCTGGTCTGGTGGCAGGTGGCGCATTCCGAGGACAGGTATTCGCCCAGCGCGCGGTCGCCCGCGGCGCTCGCCGGCTGGCCGGAGACCGCGAGCGACACCGCCACGAAGGCCATCCAGCCGGTGGTCTCGGCCGCGGCCGCCATCAGTCGACCTTGGGCGCGGACTTGGAATCCGGCGTCACGTCGAGCACGGCGGCCCGGCCGGTGATCCTGGCCTCGCTGCGGCAGTCCTTCATGCAGGGCTCCTTGCCCCAGAACGCCTTCTCCGTCGTCTCTCGGTCGTCGTCGTAGAAGGCGGCGGCGTTGGGCAGCTTCACCGTGGTGAAGTTCTTGTCGGACAGCTCGAAATCCTCGTCCTTCACCAGGTCGTTGAGATAGAGCAGATAGGCGGTCAGCGCGTAGGTCTCGTCCGGCGTCAGCGACTGGGCGTTGCCATAGGGCATGGCGCGGTGGACGTAATCGAACACCGTCGAGAGATCGGGCCAGAACGAGCCGATCGTCTTCTCCGGCCGGTCGGAGGTCAGGCTGCCCTGGCCGCCGGCGAGCACCGGCCAGCGGCCATTGCCCTGGCCGAACTCGCCATGGCAGCTGGCGCATTGCGCCTGGAAGAGCTCGTCGCCCTGTTTCACCGTGCCCTTGCCGGGCGGCAGGCCCTTGCCGTCGGGCCGCACCGCGATGTCCCAGGCCTTGATCTCCTCCGGCAGGGCCACGCGGCCGAGGCCGAGCTTGACCGGCTGGGCCGGCGCGGGCTTTGCAGGGGCGGAGGGCTTCGCCGCCGGGCCGTTCTGCGCCAGCAGCGGCGCGGCGAGGAGGAGCGCCGCCGCGGCGAGCCCGGCGCGCAGGGTCGCTTCAACCGATCTCGACATTCTCGGTCTCCCCGTTCGCCTTCACATGCCAGGTCTGGATGCCGTTGTTGTGGTAGATCGAGTTCGCGCCGCGGACCTTGCGCAGCTCGTCCTTGGTCGGCTGGACGTAGCCGGTGGAGTCCATGGCACGCGACTGGATCAGCAGGTCGTGGCCGTTCCAGTCGAAGTCGACATAGAAGCGGGTCAGCGACTTCTCGAGCACCGGCCCGTCGATCCGGGCGTGCTGCCAGTTGCGGCCGCCGTCGAGGGTGACGTCGACGCGCTTGATCGTGCCGCGCCCGGACCAGGCCAGGCCGGAGAGCACGTTGCGGCCCTTGTGCTTCAGCGGCGCCTGCGGCGAGGGATTGGTCACCACCGACTTGGCATCCATGATGAAGGTGAAGCGGCGCGAGCGCCCGTCGGCCAGGAGATCGGTGTATTTCGAGGTCTCTTCGCGCGCCTGCCAGGGCATGTCGCCGACCTCGATGCGCCTGAGCCACTTGACCCAGAGATTGCCTTCCCAGCCGGGGATGACGGCGCGCAGGGGATAGCCCTGCTCGGGCCGCAGCGCCTCGCCATTCATCGCGAAGGCGATCAGCACGTCGTCGAGCGCTTTTTCCAGCGGCAGCGAGCGGTTCATGCCGGAGGAATCGGCGCCTTCCAGCATCAGCCATTTGGCGTTCGGCTTCAGCCCGGCCTCGGCCAGCAGCACCTTGAGCGGCACGCCGGTATACATGACGTTGTGCACCATGCCGTGGGTGAACTGGCAGCCGTTGAGCTGCGCCCCGCGCCACTCCATGCCGGAATTGGCGGCGCATTCGAGGAAGTGGACGCGGTTCTCGCGCGGCATGCGCCGGATGTCGTCCATGGTGAAGACGAGCGGCTTGTCGACGAGGCCGTGCAGCATCAGCCGGTGGTCCGCCGGGTCGATGTCGGCGATGCCGCCATGATGGCGCTCGAAGCACAGGCCCGAGGGCGTGATGATGCCGTCGAGTTCGTGCAGCGGCGTGAAGTTGACCGAGGATTCCGGCGAGGCGGTCAGCCAGGAGACGTCGCGGCGCACGACATGCTTCTCGAAGCGCGAGGGCGTGCCATAGGGGCGCTTGTCGACGCCTTCGCCGAGATAGCGGTTCCAGTCCTGGACCTCGGTGATCCGCGGGTCGGGCTTGCCGGCCTCGGCACGGGCGAGCCCGGTGCTGGCCAGGCCTGCGACCGCGGCCCCGCCGAGGAAACGGCGGCGGCTCAGCGCGTCGGGCTTGATGGGAGAGGTCATGCCTCGCCTCCTCGTCTGGGGATCGTCGTCGCGGCGAAGGCCCGGAAAATCGCTTGGAAAGTTTTGTCCTCGCGGGCGGCGGTCTCGAGCCCTCCCCCCGCTTGCGGTGCGGAGGGTTGGGTGGGGGGCAGTGCCGCTCGGCGCGACATCGAAGAATGGTGGAGCCCCGCTTTTCGGCCCCCCATCCCTGACACTTCCCCACCGCAAGCGGGGGGAAGGGGATGCGGCGCGCATCCGGGCGACCGCGCTGGAACGGACGCGCTCATGCTCCGCTCACCTTCACAGCGTCGTTCGGCTTGATCGTCACGGTCTTCGTCGCGGCGACGTGGTCGCGGACCACGTCCCAGATCGGCGGGCCCTGCGTGCCCTCGTTGACGCTGGCCCAGCCGGAGACGACGTAGCGCTTGCCGGCCTCGATCGGCTGGCCGGATTTGAGATGGGTCAGGCCGGAAATGCGGCTGCCCACCGGCTTGCCGACATCGATCGCGTAGCCCATGCCGCCGATGCGCACCATGTCGCCGCCGCCCTGGAAATAGGGGTCGGGGTGGAAGATGTTGTCGGCGACGTCCTCGAGGATCTCCTTGAGCTGCGCCCCGGTCATCTCCATGCGGTAGCAGTTCGGATAGGTGATCGCCGTGGCGTTGGTGATCGCCTCCCAGGTGATCGGCTCGCCGGGCAGCAGGCTGCCGCCCCAGCGGAAGCCGGGCGAGAGCGCGATCTCGGCGTCGCGCTGCGCCAGCATCGCATCGCAGATCAGGTCGTCGAAGCTGCCGTTGAAGTTGCCGCGCCGGTAGAGCAGCGATGCCGTCCGGCCGATCTCCTTCGCGAGGTCGGCGGCGAAGGGCGCGCGCAGCTTGGTGACCAGCGCGGCCATCTCCGTATCCGGGGCGATGGCGTCGGCGAAGACCGGCATCAGCTTGAAGCGGATGTCGGCGACCTTGCTGTCCTTCACCGCGATGTCGAGGCGCGAGACGAACTTGCCGTGTGAGCCGGAGCCGACCAGCACGGTGTCGCCGACGCGGATCAGGCCCGGCATGGCGTCGTGGGTGTGCCCGGTCAGGATGACGTCGATGCCCTTGACCCGGCCGGCGAGCTTGCGGTCGACGTCGAAGCCGTCATGCGAGAGCAGCACGACGATGGCCGCGCCCTCGGCCCGCGCCTCCTCGACCTGCTTCTGCAGCTCGTCCTCGCGGATGCCGAACTCCCAGTCGGGGAACATCCAGCGCGGATTGGCCACCGCCGTCCGCGGCAGCGCCTGGCCGATCACCGCGACCTTGACGCCGCCGGTCTCGAAGACCTTGCGCGGCGGGAAGACCGGCTCGTTCCATTCCTTGTCGCGGATATTCTGCGCCAGGAAGGCGAAGGGTGCGGCGTCGACGATCTCCTTGACGCGGTCTGCCCCGAGCGTGAACTCCCAATGCGCCGTCATCGCGTCGAGCTTCAGCGCCGCCATGGCCTCGACCATGTCCTGGCCCTTGGTCTGGAGCGCGCTCCAGCTGCCCTGCCAGGTGTCGCCGCCGTCGAGCAGCAGTACGCGGTCGTCGCCGCGCTCGGCCCGCACCGCCTTGACCAGCGTCGCGATGCGGTCGAGCCCGCCCATCCGGCCGTAATTGCGGGCCAGCGAGACGAAATCGTCCGAGGTCAGCGCGAACGCCTCCGGCGAGCCGGTGGCGATGCCGAAATGGGCGCGGAAGGCGGCATCGGTGAGATGGGGCGGCAGGCCCTTGACCTCGCCCACGCCGAGATTGATCGAAGGCTCGCGGAATTGCAGCGGCACGAGCTGGGCGTGGATGTCGGCCACGTGCAGGATCGTGACCTGGCCGAGCGGCTCGAAGGCCAGGATGTCGGCCTGGGACAGCTTCTGCTGCGCGGCCGCGCGCCCCAGCGGGCCCAGCCCCGAAGCGCTCGCCAGGACCGCCGCGGCGGCGCTGGCCTGCAGGAATTCACGTCTCGAGATCATGCGTCGTCCTTTGGGCGCGCGCATATCGCGGCCCAGGGCAGAAGGGATCGCAGAAGGGGGGCCCCGGCCGTGCCCGGCGGGAGCCGCAGCCTTGGCTCAGCCGACGGTGAGCTTGTTCTTCGAGCTGTATTCGGAGCCGTCGTCATCCTTCCAGGTGAAGGTGAACTCGCCGGATTCCGTCGCCTTGAAGAAGAAGGACTGGTACGGGTTGGCCGAGATCGCCGGGTGCCAGTCTGCGGCGAAGACCGGCTTGCCGTTGAAGCTCGCGGTGAAGCTGTTGATGATCTTGCGCGGGATGGTGGCGCCCTTGGCGTCCTTGCGCTGGCCTGACTCCATCTCGTGCGAGATCAGCGTCTTGATCTCGATCATCTCGCCGGCGGCGGCCTTGCTGGGGACGCGGACCCGTGGCGTGGGCTTGGTGCTCATGATGTTTCCTCGCCTTGTTGTCGTCGAGCGGTTCTCGCGCCGGCCTCAGCCGCCGCAGCCGCCGATCGTGACCTTGACGTTGGCCTTGGTGCTGTAGAGCGAGCCGTCCGACATCTCGGCGACGCAGACGATGTCCTGCGTCTGCGCCAGCCGCATGCGGGTGGCGGCGGCCGCCTTCCCGCAGGCGGGCGTGAACCGGTAGGTCACGATGCCGGGCTGCGGGTTGCCGTCGGCGAAGAGGTGGACGGCCTTGACGTAGTCGGTCTCGGTCATCGGGCTGTCGATCTCGACATTGACCGGCACGACCAGCCCGTTCTCGGCGATTTCGGGCACGTCGAGCTTGATCTTGCCCTGGCCCATCGGCTTGTCGCCGTAGAGCTTCTTGATCTCGGCGGCGACGGCCTTCTCGTCGGCCAGCGCAAGGCTTGGCGCGATGGCGCCGGCGGCAAAGGCGAGCGCGGCCAGCCTGACGGCATCGCGACGCGACGGCTTCACGGAGCCTGTGATCATGCCTGTCCCTCCCTAGGACTGTTCTCGTTTTAAGGCTTGACGGGGCGACGGATCGCCGCACATCATTTGCACGTATCGTGATATTGTTTTTTGTGAATGTAAAGCCCGGCGTCAGCCGAAACCATCGCGAGGCCCGCGTGCACAAGCGGGCCCGGAGGAAACGAAAGGTCCGAGGAATGAAGCTCCCCTTGCTCGGGGCGGCCATGCTGGCGGCTGCCATGACCTTTGCAGCCGGACAGCTGACGGCGCAGGCCCCGCCGGACGACAGCGAGAAGGAGATCGAGCGCTATCGCCAGATGCTCTCGGATCCGTTCTCCAATCCGGGCTTCCTCGCCGTCGACCGCGGCGAGGCGCTCTGGTCCGAGGCGCGCGGCAGCAAGAACGCCTCGCTCGAGACCTGCGATCTCGGCGAGGGGCCCGGCAAGCTCGAGGGCGCCTTCGCCCGGCTGCCACGCTATTTCGCCGATGCCGACCGCGTGATGGACACCGAGCAGCGCCTGCTCTGGTGCATGCAGACGATCCAGGGTCTCGACACCAAGGACGTGGTCGCCCGCCGCTTCTCCGGCCCCGGCCGGGCCTCCGACATGGAGGATCTCGTCGCCTTCATCGCCAACAAGTCGAGCGAGATGCCGATCCAGCCGCAGCTCTCCCATCCCAAGGAAAAGGAGATGGCGGAGGTCGGCGAGGCGATCTTCTTCACCCGCGGCGGCGTCAACGACTTCTCCTGCGCCACCTGCCATGCCGAGGAAGGCAAGCGCATCCGCCTCCAGGGGCTGCCCAACCTCTCGGTCAAGGGCAAGACGGCCCAGGAGACCATGGGATCGTGGCCGACCTACCGCGTCTCGCAGAGCGCGCTGCGCACCATGCAGCACCGCCTCTGGGACTGCTATCGCCAGCAGCGCTGGCCGGTGCCCGAATACGGCTCCGACGCGCTGACCGCTCTCACCGTCTTCCTGCAGAAGCAGGCCGAAGGCGGTGAGATCAAGGTCCCGTCGATCAAGCGCTGAGAGGGTCGACCATGCTCAAGCACACGCTCGTCTTCGCCGTCCTCCTGTGCGCGGCGCCCCTCGCCGCGCAGGAGCGCCCCTCCCAGGCCACCGTCGACGCCTATCTGAAGGCGACCTTCGGCAAGGCCCCGCCGGAATGGCAGGCCCGGATCAAGCCGGACGATTCCCTCGCCATCTGCAACGCCACCCGCAATAACCCGTCCTCGGCCCAGTCCGACGAGATCCTCAAGCGCGAGGGGGCGCGGGTCGTGCTGCCGGCCGACGGCAAGTTCCTCGGCGACTGGAAGAAGGGCTATGTCGTCGCCAACAACGGCCGCGGCGGGCAGTTCTCCGATGCGCCGGGCACGGTCTCGGGCGGCAACTGCTTCGCCTGTCACCAGCTCGACCCCAAGGAGGTCAGCTACGGCACGCTCGGTCCGAGCCTCGCCGCCTATGGCAAGGACCGGAAATACGATCCCGAGACGATCAAGGACGCCTACACCAAGATCTACAACTCGATGGCGGCGGTGCCGTGCTCGAACATGCCGCGCTTCGGCGTCAACAAGGTGCTGGACGAGCAGCAGATCAAGGACGTGATGGCCTATCTGTTCGATCCCGAATCGCCGGTGAACAAGTAGGGGGCGCCGCATGCTGACCCGCAGGAGCTTCTGCGCGGCGGGCGTCGCGGCGCTCGCCGTTCCCGCCCGGGCGCAGGTCGTCGCGACGCTGGGCGGCGGCCCGCAGACATTGACGGTGCTGAGCGATGGCGGGTTCGAGATGCCGGCGACCATGCTGGCGCAGGGCGTCGCGCCCGATGCGGTGGCGGCGCTGGTGAAGCAGCCGACGCCCTATCGTACCGTGCTCAACGTCACCTGCCTGCGGCGCGGCGACGAGACGATCCTGTTCGACTGCGGAGCCGGCCCCAATTTCCTGGCCGGCTCCGGCAAGCTCGCCGACAGCCTCGCGGCGGCCGGGATCGCGCCGGATACGGTGACGCATGTGGTCTTCACCCATCTACATCCGGATCATTTCTGGGGCGCGCTCGACGATTTCGACAGCCCGATCTTCCCGCAGGCGCGCTGGCTCGTCGCCGAGCCGGAGATCGCCTTCTGGACCGACTCCGGGGTCTATGAGCGGCTGCCGGAGGACCGTCACGCTTTCGCGGCCGGCGCCCAGCGCATCGCCAAGGAGCTCGGCGACAGGCTGGAGCGGCTGAAGCCAGGCGCCGAATGGCTGCCCGGGATCGAGGCGATCGCGACGCCCGGCCATACCCCCGGGCATACCTCCTTCGCCGTCCAGGCCGGTGGCGAGCAGGTCGTCGTGCTGGGCGACGCGCTCACCCATCCGGAGATCTCGTTCAGGCATCCGGACTGGCGCCCGGCGACGGATCACGACGCCGATCTGGCGGTCGCGACGCGCAGGCGCCTGCTGGAGCGGCTCGGCGCCGACAAGGCCACCATCGTCGGCTATCACCTGCCGGGCGGTGTCGGCCGCGTGGCGCAGGATGGCGCGGGCTACAGGTTCGAGCGCGCCTGAGCGCCGCTTCAGCCGCGCCGGAAGAGCCCGCGGAGCGAGCCTTCCATCAGGATTGCGATGCCGAGGCGCGCGCCCAGCATCATCCCGGCGATGGCGATCGGCCATGACAGCGCCATCAGCGATCCCGCCGAGACGCCCTGGCCGATGGTGCAGCCGCCGGCGAGGACGCCGCCGCCGCCCATCAGCACGGCCCCGAGCAGATGGCGGCGCATCTCGCGGTCGTCGTCGAACGCTTCCCAGCGGAATTCGCGATCGTAGACCGCCGAGAGGAAGGAGCCGAGCGTGACGCCGGCAAGGGTGCCGATGCCGAATTCCAGCAGGGCCGCGGGCGCGGTCAGCACGGCATAGAGCGCGCGGCCGACGGGCGAGACGAAGGTCAGGCTCTGCGAGCGCGGCACGGTCTCGAAGCTGTCGACCGCGATGCCGGTGACCCACCAGCCGGCGACGACGGCGAGGCCGAGCGTCAATCCTGCCAGGAGCAGCCGCGGCGAGCGGCGCAGCCGCGGATCGATCGCGACCGCCGCGATCAGCACGCAGGCGGCGACGGCGACCAGCATCAGCCGGGCGCCGGGAACGCCGAATCCGGCCAGCAGGGCGGCAAGATCGCTCTTCTGCCCGCCGGGGATCGGCCAGTAGACCCGCTCGAATACCTCGATCCTGACCGGCGCCAGCATGCCGCGCAGCGTGGCATAGGCGACCGAGCCGAACACCATCATCACGATCAGGCTGCGCAGGTCGCCGGCCCCCAGCCTGACCAGCGAGCCGAAGCCGCAGGTGCCGACCAGCGCCATGCCGAGCCCGAACAGCACGCTGCCGATGGCGATCGACAGCCAGGGCAGGGCGGGCTGGACATAGCTCGACATTGCCGGGTCGAGCAGCCCCGCGCCGACGAGCGATTGCGTGCCGGCGAGCGCGATCGCGAGCGCCAGGCCGAAGATCCGCAGGCGCCGGGTGTCGCCGCCCATCCAGGCGTCCTCGACCGCGCCGAAGGAGCACAGGCGGGCGCGGCGCACCGTGAAGCCGCAGGCCGCGCCGATCAGCATGCCGGCGAGCGTGGCGCCCCAGGGACCGAGCGGGGTCATGGGCCGGGTGCGGTCATCGGTACGGCACCGGCGAGGCCAGTTTCGTCACCGCGCGGCCGTGCCGTCGGCGGGGCCGCAGAAAATGCCATAGATCACGGCGATGACCTGCCGCACATCGTCATTGGCCAGGCTGTAATAGATCGCCTTGCCGTCGCGGCGGGTGGTGACGAGCTGGTCGAGCCGTAGCCGCGCCAGCTGTTGCGACACCATCGGCTGGCGCAGCGAGAGCAGGTTCTCGAGCTCGGTGACGGTGCGCTCGCGCTCGGCGAGCAGGCAGAGCAGCAGCAGCCGATTCTCGTGCGAGAGCGCCTTGAGGAAGTCGCTCGCCTTGCGCGCCTTGCGCATGAGCTGGTCGAGCTCGGGCGAGAACTCGGCGCCGTCGCGCAGTTCGGTCTCCAGCGCCTTCGAGACGATCGCTGTCATTGTGCCAGGGCCTTCGATGTCGTTATCGTCGGGGCGGGCGGCGCCAAACCGGCGATCAGCCGGCCAAGCAGGCCCCAGAACATGTCGTCGTTGAGATAGCCCGTGATGCGGCCGGCCTCGCGACCGTCCTGCATCAGGACGAAGGTGGGCGTGGCGAACACGGGCTCGCGCAGGCCGGCGCCGGACACCCCGCCCGCCGGCAGCGTGATGCGCTGCAGCGGCGCCAGCCGGCCCTCGGGCGTCTTGTCGTAGACCGGCGCCACCTCGCGCTCGAAGCGCACGCAGAACGGGCAGCCCGCGCGCGTATACATGACGAGGTCGGCGGCGACGGCGGGCGCGACCGCCAGCAGCGCCGCAACGACCATCGTCAGCCCGGCGAAAGACGAAGCCCTTGCGTTCATCGCGATAACATAGTCGTATTCCTATGTTTGCACCAGATGCGATCGCGAGGCGCCCTGATGATCACGAGGCGGGCAATCGTCGCAGCCGGCCTGGCGGGTCTGCCCACCCTGGCGGCCGGACCGGCCCGGGCCGCCGCCCGGCTCTCCGAGGACGGCCTCTACCAGATGGACTGGTATCACGAGAGCTTCCTCGACCTCGCCGAGGATCAGCGGACGGCGAGCGAGCAGGGCAAGCGCTTCGCCGTCCTCTGGGGTCTGCGCAACTGCCCGGCCTGCCGGGTGATGCATCGCGACTATCTCGCCGATCCCGCGATCGAGGCCTTCATCCGCGAGCGCTTCCTCGTCCTGCACCTCAACATCCTCGGCGCGCGGGAGGTCACGGATTTCGATGGCTCGCGCCTGTCGGAAAAGGCGCTGGCAGCGCGCTACGGCATCGAGGGAACCCCGGCGATCCAGTTCTTTCCCGCCTCGGCGGAGGCGCTGGCGACCCTGCCGCCGCGAGCCCGCGAGGCCGACCGCATGGCCGGCCTGCCGCCCCGCGCGGAGTTCCTCGCCATGTTTCGGCGACTGGCTCCCGGAGCGGCACCGGACAAGCCGGCCGCAGTCCGCTGACGCCCTCGTAACCGGGCGCGGAGGGCGGACCCGCGCGCCTCAGGCCAAGGCCGGCCAGGACCGGTCAGCCGGCTGCGGCCGGGCGTCCGGCCTCGTGGTCGATGACGCCGTCCATCGGCTGGGCGATCCACTGTTCAGACGCGGTGCGGTAGGCCCTCCGTAGCGGCCTTGTCGATCGCCGCCGGGCGTCGGAGCGTTATCGCAGCCCGGCGAGCGGGAAGGACGATTGCTTGAGGACGAGCATGGTCGAGGTCTCGGCCACGGTGGGCAGGCCCTGCAGCGTGCCGGTCACGAATTGTCGCAACGCCTCGATATCCTCGACCCAGACCCGCAGCAGGTAGTCGCTGGCGCCGGTGACCAGCATGCATTCGGTGATCTCCGGCCGGTCGCTGATCGCCTTGAGGAACTGCTCGTGGCCCTCGGGCCCGTGGCGCGCCAGCTTGACCGAGACCATGACGCAGAGATTGAGGCCGAGCGCGGCGGGGTTGATCCGGGCGGTGTAGCCCTCGATGACGCCCGCCTCCTCCAGCTGCCGGATACGCCGGCTGCAAGGCGTCGGCGACAACCCGACCCGCTCGGCGAGATCGAGATTGGAGATTCGCCCGTCGTCGATCAGCTGAGACAGGATGCGGCGGTCGATCGGGTCGAAACGCGGCTGTAGTGATTTCACCTGCGATCTGGCTTTGTGTTGGCGCATGTCGCTCCGATCCCGTGCCGTCTCAATCGAATTTGCACGCATTCGCTCGCATGGCGAGCGCTATTCTGCGGCCGCCGGTTCTGCGCCGGCGATCGGCATCGAGGACTGGACATGACTCCGACAAGCGGGGCGCCGCGCCCGCCCTTCGCCCGCTGGCTGGGGACGACCAACGACATCACCCGGACGTTCCTCTCGGCCGGGCGGATTCCCGGGCTGATCAACATGGCCGGCGGCCTGCCGGAGGCGGCGACCTATCCGGTGGCGGCGCTGGCGGCGATCGCCCGCGAGGTGGTCGAGGCCCATCCGCACGACGTGCTCGGCTATGGGCCGATCGAGGGCCTGCCGGAACTGCGCGACGCCTTGGCACGGCGCTTCGCCACGCCGGCGCTGGCGCTGACGCGCGCCAATGTGCTGGTCACCACTGGCGGAATGCAGGGGCTCGACCTGATCGGCAAGGCGCTGCTGGACGAGGGCGACCTGATCGCCGGCCAGTTCCCGACCTATCTCGGCGCGCTCGACGCCTGGCGCCCGCGCGCGCCGCGCTTCCGCCCGATGCCGCTGGGCAAGGCCGGTTTCGATGCGGTGACGGCGCTCGACGGCGCGAAATTCGCCTATACCGTGCCGAACTTCTCCAACCCGACCGGCCGGATGGTCGGCCTCGAGACGCGCCGCGCGCTGGCCGAGGCGGCGCACCGCACCGGCACCTGGCTGGTCGAGGACGATCCCTATGGCCGGCTGCTCTATGACGGCGAGCCGCTGCCGCGGGTGATCGAGCTGTCGGCGCAGGCGCGCCTGGGCGAGCCCTATGACGGGCCGGTCGTCTATATGGGCACGCTGTCGAAGGAGATCGCGCCCGGCCTGCGCATCGGCTGGGTGATCGCCGCGCCCGCAATGATCGAGGCGCTGACCATGGCCAAGCAGGGCTCGGACATGTGCACCAGCGGCCTGACGCAGCGCATTGCGCTCGCGGCGCTGGAGGCCGGGCTGATCGAGCAGATCCAGCCGCTGGTGCTCGACACCTATCGCGCCCGCCGCGACGCACTCTGCGCCGCCATGGACGCGCATCTGCGCGACTGGCTCGACTGGGAGGTGCCGGTCGGCGGCATGTTCGTCTGGGCGACCGCGCGCGACCGCGCGCTGAGCACCGACCTCCTGCTGCCGCATGCGATGAGCGCAGGCGTCTGCGTCTCGCCGAGCAGCGTCTTCGACGCGGCGGGCCAGGACCGCAGCGCCATCCGCATCAACTTCACGCTGAACGATCCGCAGCGCCTGCAGGAGGGTGTCCGGCGTCTGGCGCGCGCGTTCGAGACCATGCAGGCACGGCGCGGCTGAACCGGGGCCCGGCCGCGTGCGTCGCCTCAGTCGCGATGCGTATCGACGGCCGGCAGCGTGTCGCGGATATCGCTGCGGCTCTTCCAGCCCGGCCCGGGCGGCGCGCCCTGGGCGGGCGGCGTCGCTCTCGGTAGGGCGATGGTCGTGGACGGCGGCTAACCGGTGCCGCTGGCGGCAAGCTGCAAGGCCAAGGCACCCGGGCGGTGGAACACTGCGCCGGGCCTCGCGTTTGGAGGCAGCCACCGAAGGGGGAGCTGCGATGAAGAGCGTTCTGTTGGGGTTGACCGTTGGATCGGGCGTGTTGCTCGCCGCCTGCAATCCGCTGGAGAGCGGGCCTGTCGGCAACGCCGCCGTTCCCCAGCCGGCTAAGCCGGTCGAGCTCGGGCGTTATGCCGGCACCTGGTACGAGCAGGCGCGCTACGAGGCCGGCTTCCAGAAGGACTGCGAGGGCGTCACGGCGGTCTATGCCGCGAAGCCGGACGGCAGCGTCGGCGTGGTCAATTCCTGCCGCCAGGGCAGCCTGACCGGCCCGCTCAAGACCGCCGAAGCCACGGCGCGCGTGGTCGAGGGTTCGAACGGCAGCAAGCTCAAGGTCAGCTTCTTCTGGCCGGTCGAGGGCGATTACTGGGTGCTCGACCGGGCCGCCGACTATTCCTGGTCGATCGTCGGCGAGCCCTCCGGCCGCTATCTCTGGATCCTGACGCGCAGCCAGCGCATCGGCCCTCAGGCCTATGCGGCCCTGGTGCGCCGGGCGCAGGTGCTGGGCTACGACACCGCCATGCTGCGCCGGACCCAGCAATAGCGCGCACCGCACCGTGCAGCGCGGCGGGGAGGGCGCTTGCGTCCCGCAGCCGCCGTCGATGCGGCTCGCACTGAAACCGGCTGAATACTGCGTCGGCGGACAGGCGCCGGAGCCGGCGAACCGGGCTCCGGCGATCGATGTCGGCTTTACGGCTTGGCGCTCGCGGCCATGGCGGCGCGCGCTTGCTCCACCAGATCGGTGCCGATCTTCTGGCTGTACTCCTTCACGACCGGCGCGACACGCTCGCTCATGGCTGCGATCGCTTCAGGCGTGGGGCGGGTGATCTTGAAGCCTTTCGCCTCGAGCTCGCTTTCCAGCTGCTCCGCCGCCTTGCGGGAGAGATTGCGCTGGAACGCCGCCGATTCCTTGCCGGCCTCCATGACCAGCGCCTTGTCCTTGTCGGACAGGCTCCCGAACCACTTCCGGCTGGCGAGGAGGACGAACGGCGTATAGACGTGCCCCGTCTTGGCGAGGTGGCCCTGCACCTCGTAGAACCGCGCGGTATAGATCAGGGCGTACGGCGTCTCCTGGGCGTCGACCGCGCGATTCTCGAGCGCGCTGTACAGCTCGGGCCAGGGCAGCGGCGTCGGATTGGTGCCGAGCGCCGTCCAGGTCGCGATGAACAGTGGGTTCGGGATCACCCGGATGTTGAGCCCGGCCATATCCTGCACGGTGTTGACCGCGCGCTTGCCGTTGGTCATGTGGCGGAAGCCGTTGTCCCACCAGGCCAGCCCGACGATGCCGGTCTTGTCCTTCAGCTGTCCGAACAGCTTTTCGCCGACCGGACCGTCCATCACGGCATCCACCGCGGCGAAGTCCTTGTAGAAGAACGGCAGGTCGAAGATCATGAATTGCGGAACGACGCCGACCAGGTTGGGCGTCGGGCCGACCATGATGTCGATGAAGCCGGCCTGGACCGACGCCTGCATCTCCGGTTCGCTTCCGAGCACGCCGTTGCCGAATGTCTCGATCTTGATGCGGCCACCGGTCTTCTGTTCCACCAGCTTCGCGAAATGGCGCGAGGCCTCTCCCACCGGGTGATCGGGGACGGGGACGTAGCCCAGGCGCGCAGTCTGAGCGATGGCCGGAGCGGCGGCCAGAAGGCCTCCGACAAGCGCGGCCGCGAGCATCTTCATGTTCATCGTGTATCCTCCCATTGATATTGATTATCGAGAACCGGAGTGCCGGACGCTTTTTTTGATGAATACGCGCTTTCGGCACTGCGATTTTGATATTCGGCCAGGGTTAACCTGTATGGTCCCTCCGATTTTGTAGCGAAGAGGTCGCTTTCTTGGCGGGATCTTCATGGTGAAGATGCGCTGGCCGGCAGTATGATCCCCTACCTCTGCGGACTTGCGATGGACCTGGCCCGGAGCCTGCCTGGCAGATGGCTTGCGCCGCCATAAAGGCAGACCGCCGGCAAGATCAGGCCAAGTATCCCTCGCCGAATAGCGGAGGCCTGGCGCGGCGATCATGGCCACGCCCTCCTGTCCATACGGTCTTCACAGCCTCTCCTCCGTTATCCGAGTGACTGATCTCGACATCGCGGCCCGCCCGAGCCCCAAATCGGCAACTCGGCGGCGTTTGTCCATAATATGGTCTACATGTCCAATAAGATATGATGGCCAGACTGAAAACCAATTGTCAACGCTTCGACGATCCGCGCATTCTGGGCCTGATGGTCCGCGTCGCCCAAGGGCTTCGGCTGGCCGCTCGCCGCTGTCGGCGCGGCTAAAGGAGGAGGGGGGTTGCCAGGCTGCCGGTCGCGGCCGCGATGGGCGAGCGGTCGGAGCCCATGCCCGAGCGGCGGTAAAGGACATCCTCCGGGCGCTTTCGCGGGCGATCCGAACCTCGCCGGGACGATCGTCCACGCCAGCACGCGCTATGGCACGGCGGTGAGCGCCGCGCCGTTCTCGAACCAGGCGACCAGATTCTGCGCCACGAGGTCCGCCATTGCGGTGCGCGTACTGACCGAGGCCGAGCCGATATGCGGCAGGATCGTCAGGTTATCGAGTGCCAGCATCTCGTCCGGGACATTCGGTTCGTCGGCCAGCACGTCGAGCCCGGCCGCGGCGATGGTTCCCGTACGCAGTGCCTCGACCAGCGCAGCCTCGTCCACGACGGTTCCGCGGCCGACATTGATGAACACGCCCTGCGGCCCGAGAGCGGCCAGCACCGCGGCATTCACGCTCTTCGCGGTCGACAGGTCCCCGGGCACGATCGAGATGAGCACGTCGACGGCGCGGGCGAGGTCCAGCAAGGATGGATAATGGTCGTAGGCGACGCCGTCCGCCGGGCGCCGGCTGTGATAGGCGACGGGTAGGCCGAACGCCTCGACGCGCCGCGCGATGCAGCGGCCGATCCGCCCCATGCCGTAGATTCCGACCTTGCGGTTGCGCAGCGTCAGAGGGCTGAGCGGGTAGTCCGTCGCTGACCACCGGCCCGCGCGAACGAAGCTCGCTGCCTGCGGGATCTCGCGCACGACGCTGATCAGCAGGCCGAGCGTGAGGTCGGCGACCTCCTCGTTCAGCACGTCGGGCGTGTTGGTGACGACGATGTTCCTGCTGCGTGCGTAGGCGACATCGACATCGTCATAGCCGACGCCGTAGCTGGCGATGATCTCCAGCCTGGGAAGGGCATCGATGAACCGTCGATCGATGCCGGTGCGACAGGCCACACCGCGGATTGAAGCGCGCACCGCTTCGGAAAGATGGGCGCGAATGTCGCAATCAGGGCTTTCGACGATGTCGAAATGCGTTCGGAGCGTGGTCCGGGCATGGTCGTGCATCCAGCCTGGGATCAGCACGGTGGCGGGGTTCGACAACGGGCATCCTTCCGGTTCGGGGTGTTGCTTCCGGCAGAGGCGGCCGCAGGCGACCGTCTGCCTTTCGGAGGCGAGGTGCGCGCGGAGCGAACGCGACGACACCTCGACGGCTGACGCCGGCTTCCTCCCGCTCGCGGGTGCCGAACGACGCATCCTCTGCCGGGCCGTCTGCTGCCGCGTGAGAAATCGATCGTCCTGGCCGCATGGGCGCAGGCCCTGCGCTGCGCGCCGGAGCAGTCGCCATGCCGGCGTCACGGTGGCTGGTTCCTCCCAAGACAGGCATGCGGTCGCCTATATAGTGGGCATTGTGTCCATGAATTCTGTCGTCCGGGCGACCTCGCTGTCAAGCCGGCGTCTGACCGACCCTGACGCGGTGCTTGACAAGGCGCTTTGCCCGTAAGAAATTCATGGGCAATCTGTCCATATAATGGATAAAGCGGGTCGGCTATCCGGCGGTGCCAATTGATGGCGTGCCGCGGCCCATGGAGGGCTGCAGCGATGTGGCCGGGCGAACGATCAGGGGGGATTGCGTGCACACCATCACCTATTTGACCAACATCAGTTTCGGCCTGGGAGCGTCCGATGCGCTGGCGGACACGCTGCGCGAACTGGGGGTGTCGCGTCCGCTGGTGATCAGCGATCACGGCATCAAGGCTGCGGGTCTACTTGAGCGTCCGGGCTTCGCGTTCCTGCAGGGGGCGCCGGTCTTCCTGGACGTTCCGACCAATCCCACCGAAAGCGCGGTTGCCGCCGGGCTCGACCTGTACCGGCAAGGTGGCTGCGACGGCGTCGTCGCGATCGGCGGGGGATCACCGATCGACCTGGCCAAGGGCGTGGCGCTCCTTGCCACGCATGAGGGCGAGCTGGAGCGATATGCGGCGATCCTCGGCGGCGTGGCGCGCATCACCAGTGCGGTGGCGCCGCTCGTGGCGATCCCCACGACGGCCGGCACGGGGTCGGAAGTCGGGCGCGCGGCCCTGATCACGCTGGATGACGGCCGAAAGCTCGGCTTCATCAGCCCGTACCTGATCCCGCGCCGCGCGGTCTGCGATCCGGCCCTGACCATGGGGCTTCCCCCGGGCCTGACGGCTTCGACGGGGCTCGACGCGCTGTCGCACTGCATCGAGACCTACCTGTCGCCCCGCTTCAACCCGCCCGCCGAGGCGATCGCCACCGACGGCTTCAAGCGCATCTGGAAGGCTCTGCCCGTCGCCTATGCCGATGGCGCGAACGCCGAGGCGCGCACCGAGCTGATGATGGGCGCTCTCGAAGGCGGCATGACGTTCCAGAAGGGGCTCGGCGCCGTCCATGCGCTGAGCCATGCGCTGGGCGGTCTCAAGGAGGCGAAGCTTCATCATGGCACGCTCAACGCCATCCTGATGCCGACGGTCCTGCGCTGGAACGTCTCTGTCGAAGCGGTTGCCGCGAAGGTCGGCCATCTCGAAAGCCTGGCGGGGCTTGAAGGCACGACGCTGGCGGACGCGCTGGACGCGTTGAACAATCGACTGGGCATTCCCCCCAGATTGTCCGGGCTCGGGGTGCCCCGCAACGTCATCGACTGGGTGTGCGAGCGGGCCCTTGCCGACCACAGCCACCCCACCAATCCCCGTCCCCTGAGCAAGGAAGACTATGCCGCGATCCTCGAGGCCGTGTTCTAGGCCGGGAACGCCACAGGGAAGGAGCGGGGAGGGAGTTCCGTGAGACCGATCGTGATCGTGACGGGCGCAAGCCACGGCATCGGCAGGGCAACGGCCAGGCTGTTTGCCGCCGAAGGCTACGACGTCTGCATAAACTATCTCTCGGACAGCGCTGCGGCGGCCGAGGTCGTCGAGGCTTGCAAGGCCGAAGGCGCCCGCGCCATCGCGGTGCAGGGAGACGTGGGGCGCCGGGAAGACATCCAGGCCCTGTTCAGCGCCTGCGACGAGCAGCTCGGGAGAGTGACCTGCCTGGTCAACAATGCCGGGATCATCGGCAAGGCCGGCAGGATCGAGGAGCTCCAGCCCGAGGTGCTGGAAACCGCCTTCAGGATCAACGTCTTCGGCGTCATGTACTGCATCCAGGAGGCCGCGCGACGCATGTCGACCCGCAAGGGCGGACAGGGCGGGACGATCGTGAACATGTCGTCGCTGGCCGCCTTCCTCGGCAGCCCCAACGAATATGTCCACTACGCCGCCACCAAGGGCGCGGTGGAGTCGATCACATTCGGCGCGGGCAAGGAGCTGGCGCCGGAGGGCATCCGCGTGAATGCCATCCGCGTCGGAACCACCAATACGCGGATACACACGCAAGGCGGCAATCCCGAGCGCCCGGCCAGGATCGCCGCGGCAACGCCCATGGGGCGCATCGCGGAGCCCGAGGACATCGCACGCGCTGCCCTGATGCTCGCCTCGCCCGGCTCCGGATTCATGACCGGCACCTTGATCACGGTCGCCGGCGGCCTCTGACGCTCCGCTGTCGGGGCATCTCGTCGAAGCGCACCGGGCTGGCCCGGCACGCTTCGGGGAGTGCATGCGCGTCTCGGCGATGGACGGTTGCTCCGGCGCGAAGAGGCACGATGCGCGTCGGAGGGCGGCTCGTCTTCGGTCGAGGCAGGCATCGGCGCCGCGACCTTGTCGCTGCGCGACCGATCGATCGGCCCCAGCGGCAGCCAATACCCCGCATGCGTGGAAGCCCTGACCCCGCCCGCTCTGCGCGGTTGAACTTGCGCTTTGCCAGACGACAGCCGCCGGGAGACTTGCGCGCCCGCGGGTCTGCGTGACGGCCTCGTCCAGGGGGGGCGCCAGTCGGCGATGTCTCAAGACGACCATGACCGGGGCGCCATACGGCCCGCGCCGCCCATGTAGCAGAGGCGGCAGCAGCGCCGTGACGCCGTGGGGCCTCCGCTTCGGCAAACCCCGCCTGAGCTTTCGCGGCGCGTACCATTCCCGAAAGAACAAGGCCCCGCCGTATCCGCGGCGGGGCCTCTCTACTTGTCTATGCGGACCGGCCGGCGTCGATGGCTGGTCGGCGACGCGCCGGTCCGAGCCTCAATGCAGCCAGCTCGCCGGCACGGTGACCAATGGCGGGAACAGGACCAGCAGCACGATGAGGAGCATCTGGGCGATGAGGTAGGGCATCGCCCCCTTCGTCGCTGCCTCCATCGAGACGCCGCTGACTCCGCAGACCGTGTTGAGCACCGTTCCGACCGGCGGCGTGATCAGGCCGACCGCGTTGACCATCATGAAGATCACCCCGAAATAGACCGGGTCGATCCCTGCCGCTTTGACGACCGGCATCAGGATGGGCACGAGAATGGTGATACAGGGCGCGAAGTCGAGTGCCGTGCCGACGAGGAACACCACCACGACGATCATGCCCATCAGCAGGATCGGCGATTTGATGAAGGGATCGAGCAGGCTGACGAGCTGGGCAGGCATGTTGGAGATCGTCAGCATGAAGCCCGAGATCATCGAGGCCGCCACCAGGAGCATGATCACGGCGGTCAGGCGCCCGGCCGCGAGCAGCGCGTCATAGAGCAACCGTGGCGTCAGCTCGCGATAGACGAACAATCCGACGAACAGCGCATAGGCGGCGGCCACGACGCCGGCCTCGGTCGGCGTGAAGATGCCGAAGCGCAGGCCCGCCAGGATGATCACCGGCATCATCAGCGCCCAGCCGGCGGCAATGATGGTTTTCGGGAGGTCCTTGCGCGGCGTCCGGGGACGGACAGTGGCCGTCTCCTTCTTGGACAGGAACCACCAGGCGATCATGAGGCTCAGCCCCATCATGATTCCTGGGACGATCCCGGCGAAGAACAGCCCGACGATCGAGATGTTCGCCGTGACGCCGAGGATGATGAACCCGACGGACGGCGGGATGATGGGCGCGA
Organism: Allobosea sp. TWI1241; assembly: GCF_039673065.1. Classification (NCBI taxonomy): domain Bacteria; kingdom Pseudomonadati; phylum Pseudomonadota; class Alphaproteobacteria; order Hyphomicrobiales; family Alloboseaceae; genus Allobosea; species Allobosea sp. TWI1241. The sequence continues at coordinate 166,320 of NZ_JBDJKW010000004.1, forward strand.
TGATGCCTGTCGCCGCCATCAGGCCCGAGGCCCGGCCCATATGATAGCCGGCATCCCGCATCAGCGGGACCAGCATGACCGCGAGCGTCGCCGTATCGGCGATGGCGGAGCCGGAGACGCTGGCGAGCACCAGGCCCGTGCCGATCACCACATAACCCAGGCCGCCACGGACGTGGCCGACCAGCGCCAGGGCGACGTTGACGATGCGGCGGGAGAGGCCGCCGGCGTTCATGAGCTCGCCGGCGATAAGAAAGAACGGGATCGCCATCAGCGGATAGCTGTCCGCGCCGTTGACCAGGCGTTGCGCCAGGATGTTGGCGTCCAGATTGCCCATCAGCAGCATCATCGCGATGCCGGACAGCATCAGGGCGAAGGCGATCGGAACCCCGATGGCCATCGTGCCGAGCAGGGAACCGATAAAGACCAGGCCGCTCACGGTGCTTTCTCCGAGGTCAGCGCGGGGGCCACGACCGGCAGCGGCTCGACATGCTCAACTCCCGACCAGGGGGCGGGCAGGATGCCGCGCAGCGAGCGCCACAGATCGATAACAAGGACCAGCGCCATCAGGATCGCGGCGACGAACCCCGCGGCATAGAGGGCGCCGACGGGAATTCCCGACAGGGCCTGGACGTTGCTCCACTCGATGACGGTGAGCGACCAGCTGCCTTCCGCCAGAAGCCAGCAGCACCAGAGCATCAGGCCGTAGGACACAAGAAAGCAGACGCCGCGTGCTTTCGGAGGCAGCCGGACGACCAAGGAGTCGACGCCGAGATGCGCGCCCTTGGCCAGGGCCACGACCGATCCCATGAAGATGACCCAGACGAGGACGACGCGGGACACTTCGACGGCGAACGGAATGCCCGAGCTGAAGCCGTAGCGCAGCACGACATTCGTAAAGATGAGAAGGCTGATGACGGCCATGCCGATGACGACGAAGACGTCGAAGATCTTGAATAGCCACTGCAACGCTGAGGACATGACCGCTCTCGAAAGGTTGTGCGCGCAGGCGGCGAGTGTCGCCGCTCTCTGACGAGGAGCCGGAGACGATGGGGCGACCACGTCCAGCATGCTGGTCGCGTCGAGGCCCACCGCCCCTGTCCGGTCGAACTGCGCGCCTGATAAAGGCGACGATTCCTCCCGCCGGCAGGCAGGAGGCCTCAGGCAATTCGTCCGGTGTCAGACACCTTCCATCACGGCGAGATGGACCTTGGCGTGCTTCTCGCGCGCCTTGATCGCCCGCTGGTACTCGGGAGAATTGTAGCAGGCGAGCGCGGTCTCGTAGTCCTTGAACTCGATGACGGCCACGCGGTTGGCGTCGGGACCTTCCATCACCTGGCTTTGACCGGCGCGGACGACAAAGGAGGCCCCGTATTTGTCGAAGGCTGCCTTGTTCAACGCAATATAGTCTTTGTACCCCTCATGGTCCGCAATATCGACCAGAGCAACCCAGTATCCTTTTTTGGACATTTTGTTTCCTCCCAACATGAATTCCGCGCCCTCTCGCGGAAGCACAGCCTGCCCGACGCGTTCGCCTTCGATGTTTGAGAGTGAGCCGTTGATCCCCTCCGACCACGCGGCTAGAACCGAATTGCGAGCGCTGACTACAATATGGACAGGTTGCCCAAATTCGTGTAGTGCCGTCATGTGCCGTTGTCAAGGTTATGAGGATAGACCATGAGCCAGCGTGAGCTGCCGGACGAGGATGATTCACGCGCTCCTGCCCACGTGCAGGGAGCGGCCTCGTTCTCGAAGTTCATGACGGTGCTGCAGATCATCGCCGATGCTCCCGGAACGCTGACCATCGCCCAGCTGACGAAGCGCGCGCCGTTTCCCCGGGGCACGATCTACCGCCTCGTCTCGGCGCTGATCGCGGAGGGGCTCGTCACGCAGGCCGGGGAGGGCGGCGCCTTCCGTCTCGGGCCGCGCCTGCTCCAGTTCGCGGCGAAGACCTGGGAGGATTCCGACCTGCGCGCGATTTCCAGGGATTTTCTGGTGTCGCTGCGCGATGCGACGGACGAGACCGTGCATCTCGCGGTGCCGAGCAACAATCGGATGGTTTATATCGACAAGCTGGTCGGCTCGAACCGGGTGCAGATGAAGACCAGCATCGGCGGCCAGGTCGAGCTGCACTCCACCTCCGTCGGCAAGGCCTGGCTGTCCGGCCTGCCCGAGCCACGGCTCCTGGACGTTCTGAAGGGCCTGGACCTGAAGCGGTATACCGACAAGACCTTCACGACACCCACGGCGTTGCTGGAGGAATTGAAGCTGACGCGCGAGCAGGGGTTTGCCTTCGATGACGAGGAAAACGAGCCGGACATCCGCTGCTTCGGCAGCCCGATCTTCAACCGTTCGCGGGAGCCGATCGGCGCGGTGAGCATCAGCATGCCGGTCTACCGCCACGACGAGCGGCGCCACGAGCTCTGCGCGAGGCTGGTGCGCGAAACGGCCCAGCTGATCAGTGGCGAGCTGTCGAGGATGCTGTAGCGCGGGGCGCCCCAGCGCCCGGCCAGCGGGATCGTGCGAGGCGCGCGACGGCGGCGCGATGCTCCGACTGAGATGCCGGGAAGCCCCGGTTTTGCTGCACCCGGGAGGGGGCCGGGATCGCTGCAAGGTCCATTTCCGCGATCAGCGCGATCGGCATTGCCCGCTCTCTGGCCGAGATCGGCGGTTCTTCCTGAAGATGCCGCCATGGGGCCATCGTCATGATGTGTCGATCCTGCCGGCGAGGAGGGTTCGCTGCGCGGTGCCCGGCGCGAAGCGCTCGACGAGGATCATGCGACCGCCGCAGCAGGGGCATGGCGGGTGCGGTTCAGAGGCCTGCTCGGGTTGCGCTGCGGCGACCGGGACGTCGTCTCTGGCGATGTCGTGCAGTGTCGGCGCCGCCATGATCTGCCTGATGCGGGCCATGGTATCGGCGCGCCGACTGGAGGCGAGCAGCCCGTAGTGGCGGATACGGAGGGAGTCTCGGCCCAATAGCCACAAGCCCTTGCAGACGCTGCTCGAAAGGGTCGTGGCGCCGCCGGTGGTTACATGCGGATCCCGAATGCGCGCGCAAGGCAGTTCTCGCTGGATCCACCGTCGGGGCAATCGCGGCTGACCGAGAGATGGTTTGCTAGGCGCTAAGGCCCGCTTCCAAGACCCGCAGGCGGGCCAGAGCGCCGGCTTTGACGGCCTCGTGCAGGGCCAGCGGAAAGCCGACTGGCAGCTCGGCTTCGATCTGCTCGATCGCCTTCGGCATGCCGGATGCGATGTCCTCGATCGCCTGGCGAACAAGCGCCTTCGGCAGGCCCGCCCTGTCCGCCGTCTGGACAAAGTGCCGCGCCGCGATCTCGTCGATGCGGTAATGCCGGTTGTCCCCCACCGACATGGCGAGCTTCATCTGCCGGCGCTCGATCTGATGCGCGTCGAGGCTGGGCTGGGCCGTCAGCACATCATAGAGTGGCGTCAGCGCATAGCCGCCGGGATGGAGGAAGACGCTGAAGTTCTTGGCATGCCCATCGGTCGCGCCGATCAGCCAGAAGGCGAGCTGCGCCTGAAACAGCGTCCGGTGATCCTCGGCGGGCCTGTCGCTGCCTTTGAGCAGATTGGCGATCTCCACCAGACCCGGACCGCCATCGGACTGGTATTTGCGCGATGGTGGGACTGACAGAGCCTGGCAGCAATCCTCCTGCGGCAGGCGGATCAGGCGGCCATTGTTCCAGACCCTGTCGAAGCGTTCGACGACCAACGCCTTGGTGTGGCCGAAGGTCATGATCTCTGCGTTGGCCACCGGCAGGCCGAGATGTCCGAGCAGTCGCAGGCAGTAGAATTCATTCTCGACGCTGTCGGTCAGGTCGATGCCGTTCGGCAGCCTTCCAATCTGCGTCTTGAAGATATGCGTCGTCGGCGTCGTGCCGCGCGGCTTCAGCCAGCGTCCGTCGAAACGCAACAGTGCCGTCTTCTCCTGCGCGCCGGCGACCGAGATCCTGAAATCATCGTCCCTGGAAAGGCCGAGCGGCGCCTGAACCAGATTGTTGAGAAGCTTCTCGATCGCCTCATCATCAACCGGTTCGCCTGATATCGCGGTGCTGTCTTGAGGTTCCTCCTCGTCGCCGGGGACGAATTGCAGCGCGCCGACGCAGTCGCGACCGATCGCCGCCAGCAGGCTGTAGGCATCGTACCCGGCCGCCCCGACCTTCTCGGCCACACGCCTCCGCAGCGCATCTGAGTCCGGCAGCAGATTCTCGAACACGGCGACGACGGGCTCGCCGCGCCAGGCATCTTCGCGCAGCGGCAGAGACAACGAGACCGGAAAGGCGGTATCCCGCTCCAGCCAGGTCGGATCATAGCGAAACGAGATCGCACCGCTCGTTTCCTTCAGAAGGTGACCGACCAGGCGATTGTTCTGATAGACCCGCAGTGGCGTATGTCGGCGCGTTCTGGCCATCAGTCGATCAGGCCCTCGACCCCAACCTTGCGGCCGCGCGCCGTGACCTGGAATTCCAGATCGAGCGCTGCCAGTATTGCGAGAACGGTATCGATCCTGGTTGCGGGATTGCCGGTCTCGATCAGCGAGATCGTTTCCTGGCGCAGGCCCGCCCGCTTGCCGAGCTCGCTCTGGCTGAGCCCCATTCGCTTACGGTTGCGGCGGATGATTGCGCCGATCTGATCGGGGCTGCGGGCGAGGTCGACCATGGCATTCTCCTGCCACGAGTATGCGCCAATTCCGATAGTGAAGCAATATCGAGATTGACGCATAATTTCGATTTATGTGCCAATTAATATAATATAATTATATTCAGATTGGCGCATAAATCTTGAATCGGAAATTAACGCCATAGCAGGTCGCAACTCGTCGGAAGTTGGCCCTTAGCTGACTCATGCAAGGTCTGCTCTCGGGCAGTCCACGCGAGTTGACGCGCTTATGGCAGGGAGTGGGCATGACGGCCTCGACGTATAAGGGACCTATCTGCCACCATTGAAGGTCGAGGCCGGGAAAGCCACAACGGGCGGGTCGGCTCCAAATGCGGTTGCCGGCCTCGATCGGATTGCCTGAGACGAACCGGAAAGGTGCCGTGATGCGGTGTTGAGTTACCTGCCTACCTTCCGCCCTTGGCCATGAGTTTCATGAAGTATGGTCCACCGATGAATGTGGCGAGGAGGCCTGCCGGCAGGGGAAGAGCAGGTTGCGACCGAGCCAGTCGGCGAGGAAGCATGGTGAGGGCGCCGATGACGGCTGCGCCGTAGAGCTGGGGCATGTGGCGCTGAAGGCCCATCATCCGGGCCATGTGCGGGGCCATCAGACCAACGAAGGAGAGCGGCTCGACGATCAGGGGGTAACGGCTCCGGTCGGCACGGCGGTGACGAGCATCAGGCGAAAGCGGCTCAAGGTCAGCCCGACGCCGACCGCCCGGCTGGAGGCCTCGCCGGGCGGCCGATGAAGCGCGGATACCCATCTAGACCTTGTATCGTTCAGCCATGGTTACAATCCGTTGGGCGGCATCCAGCGCTGCACTCCGGTCCTGCGAAAAGTTCAGGCGGATGCTGTGCGGATGCGGACCGAACTCCGTTCCCGGCGTCACGATCACATTCGCCTGCTGGCGAAGCAGTCGAACAAAATCGAGCGGCGCGACGCGCAGCGCCGGCAGCGTCGGGAATACGTAGCTTCCCGCCCGCGGACGCCGGGTCGGGAAGCCGGCCTCGGCGAAGATAGCCAGCAGATCGTCGCGAATGAGCTGGTGGTCGCTCACCCGCTGCGCCATCCAGCCTGCAGGCTCGGCGAACCAAGAGCGAAGCACCGCCTGATTGTAGCCGGCAGCCCTGAGCGAGACGATCGCCTGCAGCTTCTCCATGCGGTCGATGATCTCCGGCGCACCGAAGGCGACGCCGAGACGGTAGCCGCTGAGCGACTCCGTCTTGGACGGACCCATGATGGTCACGCACTGCGCCTTCGGCAGGCCGCTCGCGCGGATATGACTGTATTGCTCGCCCTCATAGCGCAGACGGGAATAGAGTTGGTCTGCCACGACCGTGACGCTATGGCGCGTCGCCAGCTCCGCGATCCGGCCGATCTCGCGCTGCGAATAGACCGCGCCGGTCGGGTTGTTGGGGTTGGAGAAGACGAAGACCTTCGCGCCGGAGAGGAAGGCCGCCTCCAGCGCCGAGAGGTCGAGACCCGCTCCCTCGTCAGCGCCGAGATAGTCCATGGCGACCGGCACGACCTCGCCGCCAAGGAACTTTACCAGCTTGCGGTTGGCGAAATAATCGGGCTGAACGATCGCGACCTTATCACCGGCCGCGACGGTCGCGGCCATGGCCAGGAACAGCGCGCCCTGCGTACCAGGTGTGAGGATGATGCCGGAATCGGCCGAGACCGGCGCGCCTGTGAAGGCTTCGAGTTGGCTTGCCAGCTCGGCGCGGATGTCGGCCGACCCGCGATACTCCGTATAGGCCTGTCGCCCGCCGATCCGCACGGCCTCTGCAAAGCGCTCCATCGCGTCGGGCGGCGGCGGGAAGGCGTCGATGTCGCCATGGGAAAAATCGACGGCGCGCCCGGGTAGGGACTCGCCGATCATCAGGGCGCGGATGTCGGCGTCTGAGCGCCGCACCTCTTGGCCGGGGGCGTTATCGGTCGAAAGGGCGGCGAATTTGTTGGCGAGCGAAGACATGGCGGTTCCTATGGAGCTCGATGGGCGAAGCGGTCGTGCGCGGCCGGGCGCGCTTATCGGGGCGCGATCGCGCTGCGGAAGATCTCAGGCTCGACATTGCCGCCGGAGAGCATCACCAAGGCTCGCGTCCGCGCAGCGCCTCGGGCCGCGCCAGCAGCGCCGCCAGAGCGACGGCGCCGCCGGGTTCGACGACAAGCCGCAGATGCTCGAAGGCGAAACGGATGGCAGCGAGCACCTCGTCGTCAGAGGCGGTCAAAACCAGCGACAGCTTCTCGCGGTTGAAGGAGAACGGCAGTTCCGCCGGGGTCGGTGCCAGCAGCGCGTCGCAGAGCGAGCCGGAGAGGTGTTCATTGACCTCGCGCCGGCCACTTTCGAGCGAGCGCCGCGTGTCGTCGAAGCCTTCGGGCTCGGCAGCCCAGAGCTCGGCCCGAGAACCGATGGCCTCCAAGGCGAGACCGGTTCCGGCAGCGAGCCCGCCGCCGCCGCAAGGGACGACGACGAGATCGACCGCACCGTCTGCCTGCTCGGCGGCTTCGAGGAAGGCCGTGCCCTGGCCGGCGATGACGAAGCGGTCGTCGCCCGGCGGCACGACCGCGACCGGCGAGCGCGCCGCGATGCGCGCCGCGATCTCCTCGCGCGATTGCGTGGCGCGGTTGTAGAGCACGACCTCGCCCTCGTTCTCGCGCACCTTGGCGATCTTGTTGGCGGGAGCGTCGCTCGGCATGACGATGGTCGCGCGGATGTCGAGCATCCGGCCCACCGTTGCCACCGCCTGGCCGTGATTGCCGGTGGAATACGCGACGACGCCGCCGGGATGGGCCGTGCGGTCGAGACGATGGAGCCGATTGTAGGCGCCGCGGAACTTGAAGGCGCCGGAGCGCTGCAGGTTCTCGCATTTGAGCAGGATCTCGCCGCCGGTAAGTCGGTCGAGGGCGGGCGAGCGCAGCAGCGGCGTGCGTACGGCCACGGGCGTGAGAACGCGCGCAGCGTCGAGGACATCGTCGGGGGTCGGTCGGAGCAGGTCGGTCATGTCAATGGGCCAGGATGCGCGAGAGGAAGAGGCGGGCGCGTTCCGAGTGGGGCGCGGCGAAGAAGCGCGCGGTCTCGGCGACCTCGACGATCTCGCCCTGGTCCATGAAGACGACCCGGTCGGCGGCGGCCTTCGCGAAGCCCATCTCGTGGGTGACGACGACCATGGTCATGCCCTCACGGGCGAGTTCGAGCATCACCGCCAGCACCTCGCCGATCATCTCTGGGTCGAGCGCCGAAGTCGGCTCGTCGAACAGCATCGCGATCGGGTCCATGGCGAGCGCCCGCACGATGGCGATGCGCTGTTGCTGACCGCCCGAGAGCTGCGACGGGTAGGCAGCCTCCTTGTCGGCGAGACCGACACGCCTAAGCAGGCCGCGGGCCTTGTCTTGAGCTTCGTCAGGGCTGCGCTTCAGCACATGGACCTGCGCCAGGCAGATATTCTCCATCACCGTGAGGTGCGGGTAGAGCTCGAAATGTTGGAACACCATGCCAACCCGCGCGCGGACCTTGGCAGCTGCCGTGGGCTTTGACGGGAGGTCTTCGCCATCGATCGCGATGCGACCCGCCTGGACCGGCTCAATTCCGTTGATACATTTGACGAAGGTGCTCTTGCCCGAGCCCGAGGGCCCGCAGATCACCACGACCTCGCCGCGCGCCACCTCAAGGCTGCAGTCGCGCAGAACCGGGACGTCGCCATAGCTCTTGGACAATCCTTCGATCCGTATCATATCGACCATGTCGTTCATGCTGTCCCGCGGTTGCGAGGGAGGGGGCCCAACGCCGCTAATGCACGCGTTGCCGGCTGCTGAGGCGCTGCGCCAGCGTGCTGCCGGCGGTGCAGAGGGCGAAGTAGACGAGCGCGGCGAACACATAGAGCTCGACGATGCGGTTCTGGGTGTTCGCGACGATGCTGGCCGAGGTCATGAAGTCGTGGAGCGACACCACGTAGACCAGCGACGTGTCCTGGAAGAGCACGACGCCCTGCGTGACCATCAGTGGCGCCATCTTGCGCAGTGCCTGCGGCAGCACCACGAGGCGGATCGTCTGGAGATAGCTCATGCCCGAGGCCTGCGCGGCCTGCCATTGCCCAGGCCGCACGCTTTTCAACCCGGCCCGGATGATCTCGGAGTAATAGGCACCCTCGAACATGACGAAGGCGATCAGCACCGAATAGAGCGCGCCGACCGGCCGGCCGAGCAGGAGCGGCACCAGGAAGTAGAACCAGAAGATCACCAGGATCAGCGGTACGGCGCGAAAGCCGTTTACGTAGAGCGCGGCGAGCGTCGCCAGGGCGCGGTAGCGCGAGAGCCGAGCAATGGCGAGGACCAGGCCGAGTGTCAGGCCGCCGGTCATGGCGATGGCGGTCAGCCCGAGGCTGAGGCCGAGCCCCGTCGCCAGGAAGGGCAGCGCGTCGAGAATGACGGAGATGTCGAAGCCGAACATTGCTCATCCCCTCGCGGTCGGACCGGGGATCGAGATCCGACGCTCGATGATCGTCATCAGCGTCGTCACCATCAGGGCGATCGTCATGTAGACGACGGTCGCAGCGGTGAAGGCCTCGAAGCCCTGATAGGTGAAGCTCTGAATCTGCTGGGTCTGCGCCGTCAGCTCGTAGACGCCAATGGTCAGCGCGATCGAGGAGTTCTTGAAAATCGTCAGGAATTCCGAGGTCAGCGGAGGGATGACGATGCGGAAAGCCTGCGGCAGCAAGACGAGCCTATAGGCCTGTACCGTAGACAGCCCGGAGGCGCGTGCTGCCATCGACTGGCCGCGCGGAACGGCGGCGATGCCGGCGGCGACCTGGACCGCGACGCGAGAGGCGGTGAACAATCCCAGCGCCACGATCGCCGTCACGACTTCGGGATGGGGCAGCTCCCGCTTCAGCCACGTGCCCGCCGCCTTCGGCAGCAGCTCGGGCACGACAAAGAACCAGAGGAACATCTGCAGGAGCAGCGGCACGTTCCGAAACAGGTTGATGTAGGATCCGGTGACGAAGCGCACCGCCCCGGAGGTGCCACTGTGGGAGATGCCTATCAGCGTCCCCAGGCCGAGCGCGATGCCCCAGCTAGCGATCGAGACCGCGAGCGTCATGGCGATGCCCTGGCCGAGCCACTCCAGGTAGGGGGGCTGGAAGAGGACGCCCCAGTTCCATGCGTAGTTCATGGCGTGATCTTCCCCACTCGGCTTCCGAATCCACCGATCCCCTCACTCTGGGATGCCGATGACCTGGAAGGTGGTCGCCAGCGGTGCCGAGAGCGGCACGCTCAGCGGCTCGAACCAAGTTCCGTAGACCTTGGCGAGCTCGCCTTCACGAGCCAGCCGAGCGAGCGTCGCGTTCACCAGCGACAGGAACACCGTGCTGTTCTTCTGCACGAGGAAGCCGTAGCTGTCGTAGGAGAGCGGCTTGCCGACGACCTCGTAGTCGGCGGGCGTCGGCGCCTTGCTGCGAAGCCCGAACAGCAGGATGTCGTCGGTCGAGAATGCGTCGACGCGGTCGGTCGACAGAGCAAGGAAGCCCTCCGAATTATCCCGCACCGGCAAGATCCTGACGTTCAGCTTGTCGCGCTCGACGATGGCTTTGATCAGGCGCTCGGGGACCGAATTGATCGGCAGTGCGATCGACTTTCCCTTGAGGTCGGCGAGTTCGGCGATGCCAGACTTCGACTTCACCAGGAGCCGCGTCGAGGAGATGAAGAACGGGCTCGAAAAATCGACCTGTGCCTGACGCCCGATCGTGTTGACTGCCGATTCACAGGAGATGTCGACGGTGCCGTTGGCGACCAGCGGAATGCGGTTCTGCAGATTGACCGGCACCCATTTGATCTCAAGCTCCGGCAGGCCGAGCGCCGTTTTCACGGTCGCCGCGACCCGGGTGCAGAGCTCGGTCGAGTAGCCGGTCGGCTTGCCCTGAGCGTCGATATAGGAGAACGGGATCGAAGATTCGCGATAGCCGATCGAGATCGACTTCTTCGCCTTGATCCGGTCGATCACAGCATCCGTCGCCTGCGCTTGTACCGCTGACGTCGTTCCCAATGCCAGGCTGACGGCGATGGCGGCCAGTCCCTAAATCCTGCGTTTCATGTTCCGTTCCCTTATCGTTGCCGGTTGTTGCTGGAAGACTCAGGCGATGGCGTCGAGCAGCTCCGCGAGGCTCGACACTGTCAGGTCCGGCCGGGCCTCGGCTGCGCCTTCGCCGGAGAGGCCGAGAAGTCGGTCGGGCCTGTTGATCCACGCCGATTTCAGCCCGAGCCTGTTGGCGGGCGTGATGTCGGCGCGAAGGCTCTGGCCGACATGCAGGACGCGCTGCCGCGGGATCCCGGCTGCATCGAGATCTGCGAGCGCCGTGGCGAAATGCTCGTCACTGGGCTTGTAGGCGCCGACGCTCTCGGCCGTGACCACGATGTCGAAGCGGATGTTCATCTTGGCGCATGACGAGGCCAGAGAGGCGTTGTCGATGTTGGACAGCGCCCCGATCCTGGCGCGCGCCTGCAGCGTCTTCAGACCGGCCTCGGTGTCGGCATAGGCCGGCCAGTCATGCGGAGTCCGCGAGAACGCTTCGCGCCGGACAGGATCGACCGCGACGCCGAAATCGGCCGAGATCTTGTCGAAGCAGCGGCGGAGCACCTCGGGATAGAGATGAGCCGGGCGCTCCTTCTGGATGACGGCACGGGCACGGTCAAAAGACATGATCAGCGCTTCGCCAGTCGCGTTGACGCGCTGCTCCTGCGCCCAATCCTGCAGGAAGGCCACGATCGACGGCTCCCAGTCGATCAGGGTGCCGTAGACGTCAAAAGTGACGGCGTCGAAGTCGGACAAGCGAAGCATGAGAAACCCGTTCCGTTTAAGCTGGAATAAATTAGCGATAATCGCTAAAATGGATATCGTCAACTCCGCGATGGCCGGGGGGCGACTCAGGGCATTTCACGTCGAATTTTAGATTATTATGTCTGATTGACTTTGACCGGCTGCTAGCCGAGAAGCTGTCTCTTGGAGCTGTTAAATCGCTAATTCACAAAGGGGCGCCGTCGCGTGGACACGCAGAGCATCGTGGAGCTGGCCTCGCGCCGGGACAGCCGCTCGGCCGCCGAGATCGTCGCGGACGACCTGCGTGCCGCCATTCTGCGCAATCGCCTGGCCGGCGGCGAGCGGCTGCGGCAGGACGCGATTGCGACGCAGTTCGGCGTTAGCCAGATGATCGTGCGCGAGGCCTTCAAGCAGCTCGTCGGCGAGGGATTCCTCACCGCCGAGCCGCGTCGCGGCGTCGCCGTCGCGCTGATGAGTCGCGACGAGGCCTGGGAAATCAGCCAGTTGCGGGCGATCCTGGAATGCCAAGCATTACGTTGGGCGATTCCCAACATGGTGCGCGCCGATTTTCTTTCTGCTGCCGAAGTGCTCGGCGAACTCGATGTGGCCACCACAGTCGACGCGAAGATCCTGCTGAACGGCCGCTTCCACCAGATCCTATACGCGCCGGCCAGACGCACGCGCACGCTGGAGATGATCGAGACGTTGCGGATGAATTTCGAGCGCTATCTGCGCTACACTTGGGAGCAGACGCATCATCTTGAGCAGTCCCAGGCCGAGCACCGCAGCATTCTGACGCTCTGCGAGATGCGCGACGTCGAGCGAGCGTGCGACCTTCTGCGGAAGCATGTTCTTGCTACGGGCGACCTTCTCGTCGACAGCCTCACGCCGAAGACCTAGTCGCCCGCAGGCAGCGCCCGCGAACGGTGCCATTTATTATATTAACTATCGTTAGTCGCTAATAAGTGGTTGCCGCTTCTCAGCGGTGCGGTGGCAGCCGAAACAGGATCGGCACACATGAACTATCAACGGGTCGGCATCATCGGAGCCGGCGTCATTGGACAGGCGATCTTCGACGCCATCGTCACTCAAGATCTTGCCGCAGTGGACTATGTGCTGGTCGACGAGCGCTTCGCGCCACCTGCCAACACGACGCATCTGCGCGAGCACCTCACCACCGATGTTCGGCGCGCGCTGGCAGCCCCCACGGATCTGGTGATCGAGGCGGCCCATCCCGACGTAGTCGCTGGGCTAGGCGCGGAGTTGCTCGCGAAAGGCGATCTCTGCGCCTTCAGTTCGTCGGCCCTGGCCGATGAGTCGGTCGAGACCGCCATCCGGCAGGCCGCCAAGGTCGCGGGGAGCCGGCTCCTGATTCCGCATGGAGCGATTCTCGCACTCGATGGGCTCAGCGACGGTCGCGATGCGATCGACCAGGTGATCGTGACTACGACGAAGAACGGAGCGAGCCTAGGAGCTGACACCAACGCTCGCGGCGTGCTCTTCGAGGGGGCAACGCGGGACGCCTGCGCGCGCTTTCCGCGCAATGTGAACGTGCATGCCGCCGTGGCAATTGCCGGGATCGGCTTCGACCGCACGCGCAGCGTCGTCGTGGCCGATCCCGAGACGCGACAGATGCGCCACCGGGTCCAGGTGTTCGGTCAGGGCTTCGAGTGGGATATCTCGGTCAGCTCAACCACACTTGGCGGCGTTTCCGGGGCATACACGCCAAAATCGGCAGTCGGATCGATCCAGCGGATCTTCGGCTTCCATCCAATCGCTGCTTGCTGAGACCAGGCAGAGTCAACAGCTGTCGCGCGGCACATTGCGGCCGAGCGCCGAGGCGGATTGCGCCACAGGACTTAACCCGCTCTCGCGGGAGGGCGCTGCGGCGCGTTCATCGCTGAGATTTCGCCTGTGAGGCGCCGCCTCCGAGGATTTCGGGGTCGTTGCTCCTGATCCTCGGAGGTTTTCATGATCGATGCCGTCACCGTCACTCCGCTGCGCCAGCGGATGATCGAATAGGACATGACGATCCGCCGGTTCGGCGAGCACACGCAGCGCGACTATGTCCGGCAGGTCCGTGAGTTCACCGCCTTCCTCGGCTTGCCGCCGGATCGGGCCGGACCGGAGGATCTGCGGCGCTACCAGCTTCACCTGGCTTCGCTCGGCGCAAGCTACGCCCGGATGAACCTGGCCTGCACGGCGCTGCGCTTCTTCTTCCACGTCACGCTGGGCCGGACCGGCTTCGGTGACCGCATGGCGCGGATCCCGACGCCTGATCGCCTGCCGGTGGTGCTGGACATGCAGGAGGTGGCGCTGCTGCTGGCGCATGCGCGGAGCCTGAAGGATCGCGCCGCGCTCAGCATCGCCTATGGCTGTCTCGAAGGGCTCGCTGCCCTGCACGCGGCCAGCCGGCTCGCCTTCCATGGCGATCTCGCTCACCTGGCCGAAGCCGAGGCCTTCGCCGCGATGCTGGCGCCGCAGCGTCGGGCCGACTGGGTCGTCTATGCCAAGCGAGCTTTCGGTGGGCCCGAGGCCGTGCTGGCCTATCTCGCCCGCTACACCCACCGCGTCGCCATCGCCAACAGCCGCCTCGTCGCCATGGAAAGGCACGGGGTCACGTTCCGCGGGAAGGATTATCGCGCCCGCTGCGCCGGCAAAGCCTGGCGCAAGGCCATGACGCTGACGGCCCACGACTTCACCCGCCGGTGCCTGCTCCACGTCCTGCCCGACGGGTTCCACAGTATCCGCCACTACGGGCTGCTCGCCTCCAGTCGGCGCGCCGATACCACGACCCGCATCAGGCAGATCATGGCGGCGCCGGCGCCGCCATGCCTCCGATGAGACCGTATGCGCGTCCTTTCCACGTCCCAAACGCCATGCCTCGTTCGTCATGTCCATGAGCGCTGAATCGGCAGCGCGTGAAGGAGAGGGCAATGTCGGGCGAAGGAGGCTTATGGGCGCCGAAGGCGCCTGGTTCGCCACTGCGTTCCGCCCTGGCGTCCCAGGTGGCGCTATGGCCGGAAATCAGGGTCGAACTCGGCGGGCTGGAGCCGGGCTGGATCACCGCCGAAGCCTTCTTTGCCAGCGACGCCATGATCGAGGAGTTCCTCGACTACGAGGGCGCCTGCAATGCGGGGACCGACCGGAAGACGTGCGGCTCCCTGATGATGACGGACTATGCCTATGTCGTCGCGCTCGCGACGGTGCCGCTCTTCCTCGGCTTCGGCCTTCTTCCGGACCTCTCGCCGTCGCGTTTCGCTCTCCTGTTCCATACGGCCGAGGATGAGCATGACGGCCAGCTGCATGAAGTCCGGCGCGCGCATGTGCGCTATCTGTCGGCAGGCTATTTCACCAGCCGGCAGGATCACGCTGCCCATCCGGACGCACGGGCGCTGCTGACCGACGACGCGATCGCGGAAGCGTTCTGCACAGCTGTCGAGGGGCATTTCGCGCCGCTGATCGAGCAGCTTCATGCCAGGACGCAGCTCTCCCGCAATGCCTTCTGGCGGCTGGTCGCCGATGCCCTCGCTGGCTGGTTCATCGAGGCGGGGCGCCGGCTTGGCTGCGTGGAGGCCGCGAAGGCCTCGGCCATGGCCGTGCTCAAGCGGCCGGGATCGAAGCTGAACAACCGCCAGCTTCACTATTTCGATCTGTCCGTCCCCGACCGGACGGGCAAGCCGTTCTCCTACACGTTCCGGGGGCGCGGCGGCTGCTGCCGCTACTATACGGTGGCGGGTGGCGAATACTGCTCGACCCGCGTGCTGAAGGAGCCACGCCAGCGCGACGACGATCTGCGGCAGGCGATGCGCCGCCATCTCGGCCTGGCCGGCGACGCACAGGCCTGAAGCGCGCCATGTCGCCGGCAACGCCCGCCGCGGGCGCGGTTAACGAATTATTTCTGCCGGGCCGTGTCCCAAAGCCCTGATGCCAATCGTCACCCCAGTGAGCGGATGAACGGAGTCCGCGTCGAGGACGAAGTGCGGCGCCTTGCGTGCCGCATGGACGGGGGTTTCGATGGCTGCCACGATTTCTGACACCACCATGGCGGGACGCGCCGGACGGCGTCGACGCTTCGCTTTTCTGGCCGGCACAATGCTGGCTCTCTGCGGTGTCGCGCACGCCTCGGCGCAAACCGCGGCCGCGGCTCAGCCTGCGAGCGAGGCCATCTCGATCCCCGCCGGTCCGCTGACGCCGGCTCTCAATCGTCTCGCCGCGCAGGCCGGCCTCCAGATCCTGTTCGATGCCGATCTCACGCGCGGCAAGACGACGCGCGGCGTTCGCGGGGCGCTTTCGCCGGCACAGGCACTCGATGCGCTCCTGGCCGGCACCGGCATCAGCGGACGCTTCGCCGGCAGCAACCAGGTCGTTCTGGCCGCCGCCGCCACGCCGATGGTCACCGGCACGCTGCCGGACGGGACGATCTCGCTCGACGAGATCCGGATCTACGGCGCCCGTGATGCCGTCACGCTCGGCGACAGTTCGGCCAGCGTCGGCATCGTGACGGCCAAGGAGATCGACTACGGCCAGATCCGGGATTTCCGCGATTCCTTCCGGCGCATGGCGAACGTCATGGATGCCGACTGGGTCAATGGCGGGTTCGTGCTGCGCGGCGTCAACTCCGAGGGCTTCGCCTCGGGCAACAACCCGATCGGCTCGCTCTATATCGACGGCGTGCTCCAGACGCAGGAGGGCACGCGGCGCGGCGCCCGCGCCCTGTGGGATGTCGAGCAGGTCGAGGTCTATCGCGGACCGCAGTCGACGCTCAGCGGCCGCGCGGCGATGGCGGGCGCGATCTACATCAAGACCAAGGACCCGACCTTCAAGCGCGAATTCGAGGTCCAGGGCACGGTCGGCAACAACCGGCACACCGGCGCGGCCTTCATGGTCAACGCCCCGCTGCTCGAGAACCAGGTCGCGGCGCGCATTGCAGGGTCGTTCGAGCGCTTCCGCAGCGATCTGAACGCGCCGTCCTTCGTCGCCTTCCGGCGCTATGACGAGTGGATGACCGACTCCAATTATGCGATCCGCGGCAAGCTGCTGATCACGCCGACCGGCCTGCCGGACACCAAGGCGATGCTGAGCTACTCCTTCGCCAAGGACGCGCCGCGCGAACGCGATATCGGCGGGCCGGGGATGGGGTTGCCCTGGCGCCAGAAGCGCTCGGATTTCTATCTGCCGATCTATACCGAGGTGCGCTCGACCCAGGTCCACAATGGCGGGCTCGAGATCACGCACGCCTTCTCGGATGCGCTGCGCTTCACCTCGCAGACCGGCATCACCCACGATTTCCACCAGCGCCCCTCGATCAATCTCGGGACCTTCGGGGAAACCAATGTCCTGCGTGGCGACCGGACCAGCACGCAGTTCACCCAGGAATTCCGCCTGAACTACGATCGCGGCCCCTGGAAATGGGTCGCCGGGGTCTATGGCAGCCATCTCGACTGGCGCAACTGGTATGATGGACGCGCCGGCACGACGACGCTCTCCCAGAAGGACCGCAAGAAGACCTCGAACGCCGCCGCCTTCGGCGAGGTGACCTATGAGTTCGTGCCGAGCTGGAAAATCACGGCCGGCGCGCGCGTCGACTACACCGAGCAATCGGTCGAATACGCCTATCGGCGCGGCAATCTGCGGACGGGCGCGGCCGCGATCACGCGCTATTCCGGCAGCACCGACGAGTTGAATTTCCTGCCGAAGTTCGGCATCTCCAAGGAGTTCGACGAGCGGAATACCGCCGGCTTCGTCTATTCGCAGGGCTTCCGCAACGGCGGCATCGCCTATGACAATGTCAGGATGTCGACCTATACCTATGATCCCGAGAAGTCGCACAATTTCGAGCTGTTCTACAAGGGACGCTGGCTCGACGACCGGCTGACGATCAACGCCAACGTCTTCCACACCCGGTTCCGGCGGCAGCAGGTCGACATCGAGGACTTCGTCAACCTCAACAACCTGATCGCCAATGCCGCGAATTCGCGCTCCTGGGGCTTCGAATTCGAGCCGACCTTCCGCGTCACCGACCAACTCACGGCCTTCGCCTCGATCGGCTATCTCGACACCAAGTTCAATCGCAAGAGCCAGCACGGGCTGATCGAACTCGCCGGCTATCCCTTCCCGGAGGCGCCGGAATGGAGCCTCGGCGTCGGCGGTCGCTACGAGTTCGGCAACGGCGTCTATATCGGGGCCGACGCCAAGTACACCTCGCGCTACATGGCCCGCTTCTCGGTCAACGCGCCGAACAGCTTCGTCGGCGACCGCACGATCGTGAACGCGCAAGCCGGCTACAAGCGCGAGAACTGGGAGGTCAACGCCTTCGTCCAGAACCTGCTCGACGAGAAGTACCTGACCTATCTCGACGGCGACAGCATGGCGACGCTCGGCGCCCGCCGGAGCTTCGGCGTCACGCTGAAGGCGAAGTTCTGAGCGTGGGGGGCGGAAGGCCGGTCGAACCGGCTTTCCGCCTTCGCAGGCCCGGACACGGCACCGACATGCATCGCTTCCTGCTCGCGCTTCTTCTCTGCGCTTCCGCGGCCTCCACGGCCGTGGCGGCTTGCGAGGGGCGTATGGTCTCGCCGGGCCCCTCGCAGCCCGGCATCTGCATTCCGGCTGCGCCGAAACGCATCGTGGCGCTCGATCCGGCGTTGACCATGGGCATCCTGCAGGAGCTCGGCGCGCCGGTCGTGGGGGCGCCGGTAACGGCCATCCAGGAGCCGCTGGTGCGCGATGCCGCGCGGCAATCCTCGGTCGTCGATGTCGGCCACCCGCTGCAACCGAGCATCGAACGCATCATCGCCTTGAAGCCGGACCTGATCATCGGCAGCGCGGATATGCATGGGCGTCTCCGCGACAGCGCTTCCCGGATCGCGCCGACGCTGCTGATCGAACAGATGGACTGGAAGCGGCAGTATCGCCTCCTGGCGGAGATCACGGGCCACAGCGACAAGGCTCAGGCCGCTCTCGACGCCTATGAAACACGCGTCGCGGCGCTCAGGGCGCGCCTGCCGGCGACACCGGTCTCCGTTGTCCGGGTCAGGCCGGGCGGTTTCCATGTCTATCTGGACGGGCCCGCGGCCTATGCGCCCTATGCCGTGCTGCGGGATGCGGGCGTGAAGCGGACCGCTTACGAGACCACCGCGGACGGTGCGGTGCTCAAGCGACCGGACTGGGAGGAGATCGCGGCCCTCACAGGCGATGTCCTGCTCTATGTCGTGGTGAGCGGTTTCGACCCTGCGCCCGACGACGCGCTCGCGGCTTCGACCGTCGCGAACCCGTTGTGGACGATGCTGCCTGCGGTCCGATCCGGACGCGCCTATCGCGTGGACCGCGCGACCTGGATGGGATTTCACGGCATCGCCTCGGCGCATCGAGTCCTGGACGACGTCGAGCGCTTCGTCCTGAAGGCGCCATGAGCGCGAGCCGGATCATCGCCGGCTCCGATCCTGCTCCGCCTGCGCCCGCTGGGCACAAGGGCAGGGTCGTCGGCCTGATCGTGCTCGGTTGTCTTCTGATGCTCGTCGCGGCCTGGTCGGTCATGCTGGGCACCGCACGGCTTTCAGTGTCGCAGGTCCTCGGCGCCGTCTTCGCCTTCGACGGCTCGCGCGAGCACATCGTGATCGCATCGCTCCGCCTGCCGCGCCTGCTGGCCGGGCTGCTGGCGGGCGCGGGATTGGCCGTCGCGGGCGCGATCATGCAGGCGATCACGGGTAATCCGCTGGCGTCGCCCGGGCTGCTCGGCATCAATGCCGGCGCCGCCTTCGCCGTGGTCGTCGCGATCGCCGTCTTCGGCGCAGGGTCTGGCGACATCCATGTCTGGCACGCCTTCGCAGGCGCGGTCGCGGCGGCCGTCACCGTCCAGGCGCTTGGCTCGGCGGGGCGGTCCGGCGGCTCACCGCTCCGGCTGGTGCTCGCGGGTGCGGTGCTCGCCGGGTTCCTGACCTCGCTGACCACCGCAATCCTGATCTTCGACCAGGGCACGCTCGACGCGGTGCGACTGTGGACGGCCGGCACGCTCTCGGGCCGGTCCATGGCCCAGGTCGCGGCCGTCGCGCCCTATGTCCTGACGGGTCTGGTCGCCGCGCTCGCCCTGCGTCGCCATGTGACGACGCTGAGCCTGGGCCCCGACGTGGCGCGCTCCCTCGGCCAGAGCCTGCCGGTCTGGCGCGGCCTGGCCATCGCGATCGTCATCCTGCTCGCCGGCGGGTCTGTGGCGCTTGCCGGCCCGATCGGTTTCGTCGGGCTGGTCGTGCCGCACCTGGCCCGCTTCTGCGTCGGCGTCGACTATCGCTGGATCATTCCCTTCAGCGCGCTCGGCGGCTCGCTGCTGCTGATCGTGGCCGATACTGCCGGGCGCGTGCTCCTCGGCAGCCAGAGCTTTCCGGCCGGCGTGACCATGGCCCTGATCGGCGGGCCGTTCTTCGTCTGGCTGGCGCGCTATCGTGTGGGCGATCGCCGATGATGCGGATCGTGCCGCTCCTGCTCGTCACGCTTGTCGGCTTGTGCTTCGCCAGCCTCGCGCTTGGCGACATCACCATTCCCGCGCGCAAGCTGGCCCTCGCCATCGCCAACCCGGACGCTGCATCGCCGGACACGCGCATGATCCTGCTCGAGCTGCGCCTGCCGCGAGCGCTGCTGGCGCTCCTCGTCGGCATGGCGCTGGCGGTCGCCGGGACGATCGCGCAGGCGGTGATGCGCAATCCCCTGGCCGAGCCCGGCATCCTGGGGATCAACGCGGGTGCTGCGCTCGCGGCGACGCTGCTGATCGTGGCGCTGCCCGCCGCGCCCGCCGCGCTGCTGCCCTGGGCGAGCTTCGCGGGCGCCGCTGCGATGGCGAGCGCGATCTACGCCCTGTCATGGCGCGGCGGCACCTCGTCGTTGCGCATCATCCTGATCGGCATCGGCCTGAGTTCGCTGACCGGGGCGGCCACCACGCTGCTCACCGCTTTCGGCGAGATTCGCGACGTGCAGCGCGCCATGATCTGGCTTGCCGGCAGCGTCTACGATGCCGACTGGAGCAAGGTGCGGCTTCTCGCCCTCTGGCTGCCCGGCCCGCTGGTGCTGGCCTGGCTCGGTGCCCGCGAGCTCGACCTCGTCCGTTTTCGCGACGATGCGGCGCGCAGCCTCGGCCAGCGCGTCAACCTCATCCGCGCCCTGGCGATCCTGCTGTGCACGCTGATCTCCGGAGCGGCTGTCGCCGCGGCCGGCCTGATCGGCTTCGTCGGCCTGATCGCGCCCCATCTGGCGCGGCGCCTGGTCGGCCCGGCTCATGCCCGGCTGATCCCCGTCGCCGCGTTGACGGGCGGCGCGATGGTGATGGCGGCCGACCTGCTCGGGCGCACCGTCATCGCTCCCGCCCAGCTTCCGGCCGGGCTCGTCACGGCGCTGATCGGCGCGCCCTTCCTCGGCTATCTCCTATGGGGGCGGCGCCATGTCCCGGCCTGACCTGACACTGCCGCCGCCTTCGCTCGCCGCCGAGCGAGTGTCGCTCACTTACGGCGGGACGACGATCGTCGCGGGGCTCGACCTCGCCGTGCCGGAGCGCGCCTTCACCGCGCTGCTCGGCCCGAACGGCAGCGGCAAGTCCACGGTCCTGCGGGCGCTGGCCGGGCTGCTGGCGCCGCAGAAAGGCGCGATCCTTCTGGACGGGCGCTCCATCGCCGAACGCCCGGTGAAAGAGACCGCGCGGCGCATCGGCATCCTGCCGCAGGGGCCGGCCGCGCCCGAAGGGCTGACGGTGCTCGAGCTCGTCCGGCAGGGGCGTTACCCGCATCGCTCCCTGTTCGGGCGCTGGTCCCGCGCCGACGAGGATGCCTGCGCGCAGGCCCTGCGGCTGACCAGCCTGGACGCCCTGCGCGACCGCCCGCTGGACAGCCTGTCGGGCGGCCAGCTCCAGCGCGCCTGGATCGCCATGGCGCTGGCGCAGGAGACCGGCATCCTGCTGCTCGACGAGCCGACGACCTTCCTCGACCTCGCCCACCAGATCGAGCTCATGGAGCTGATCGCTTCGCTCGTCGAGGAGCGTGGCACGACCGTCGTCGCCGTCCTCCACGATCTCAACCAGGCGGCGCGCTATGCCGACCAGATGGTGTTCCTCAAGGCTGGCGAGATCGCAGCGGCCGGCGAGCCGGACAGGGTGGTCACGGCGCCTCTGGTCGAGCAGGTGTTCGGCGTCGCGGCCAGCATCGTGCCTGATCCTGTCACCGGCACGCCGATGTGCATCCCTTCTGCGAAAGGACATCGCAGCCGCCGCCGGCAACGCTGCGCCCCGTCGCGCCAGGGCGATGGGGGCTGACGTCTCGCGCCAGCTGCATCGGCCGTCGCGATCGCTGTCCGAAACGGGGCAGGGTCTGCAATTCCGCGACGCGCCTGGCGGACAAACCAGCCTAGAAAGATTATAAACTACTGTTATTGCAAGGTTTTCTGGTTTGCGCTAGTCATCTGCCGCTCGCTCGGACGCTCCGGCGGGCACGAGCCCGGCGGGCGCTGGCGGGTCGAAAGCGAGCGCATGGGGCGGGCGGCGCGATGCCGCCGTCAGGCCCGGCGCTGCCGCAGACTTGCTGGCTCGCCCTGCGTGATCCTGGACGAAACCGATTCGATGCCGACGCTGACTGGCGCCATGTCCTGCCTGAACGACGTCGATGGCAACGCGTTGCTGAACCGCGCGATCGAGGCCCATTACGAGGAGATCGTCGCGGCTGTCGGGCGGCGCGGTCATTCACGCGGTGCGGCGCGCGACATCGTCCACGACCTCTATGTCAAACTCGCCGCACGGCCGCAGATCCTGCAGGAGAAGCGTTCGATCGGCGCATTCCTCTGCCGGGCGGCGATCAATCTCGGCATAGACCGATTTCGGCGCGAGCGCTTCGAGGCGCGCCTGTTCTCCGGCAGCGAACAGGAAGCGCAGTCGGCCGTCGCCGAGGGCGCCGCGCCGGACCGGGCTCTGGCGATCGAGGCACGGATCGCGATCCTGCGCGATGCCATCGGCGCATTGCCGGTGCGCCGCCGCGCCGTCTTCATCCTGCATCGTTTTCATGGCCTCACCCCGGACGAGATCGCGCGGAAGCTCGGCATCTCCCGCAACATGGTGGACCGGCATCTGCGACGCGCGCTGGCTTCTTGCCTCGATCGCCTGCTCCAGTTCGATTAGAGGAGTCCGAAACCGGCAGGCCCATTCGTCTATCGGTTGAGGCCTGATGATCCTGAGGAACCCCATGCCGGGCAGGCGAGCGAGCCGCGCGCAGCGAAAGCGCCATGAGGATGCGGCGGACTGGCTCCTGCGCAACCGCGAAGCCGGCCAACCGCCGGCGGAGAAAGCGGCCTTCGCCGCCTGGCTCGATGAGGCCCCGGCGAACCGGCGCGCCTATGAGGCGGCCGAGCTGCTCATGGGCGAGGCCCGAACCGCCATCGCCTCCGATCCGGCACTGGCGGATTTCGAGACCAGGCCCCGCAGCACCTCCAAGCCGGTCCTCGGCACGCTCCTGGCGCTCGCCATGGCCGGCACGCTCTTCGTCGCGCTCGACGGGCCGATGCGGATGCGGGCCGATGCGATGGCAGGCACCGGCGAGACGCCGGTCTTCACGCTTTCGGACGGCTCGACGGTGCAGCTCAACGCCTCATCGGCCGTCGCCTATGATTTCACGGCCGGGAGCCGGACCGTGCGGCTGCTGCGAGGGCAGGCGTATTTCGAGGTCGCCCGTGATGCAGCGCGCCCTTTCACGGTCGAAGCGGGCACCGCTCGCGTGACCGCGCTGGGCACGGCTTTCGACGTTCGACTCGGCGACGCGGAGACGGATGTAACGGTGACGCATAACGCTGTTCTGATTGCGTTCGAGAGCGAGGGTCGGGCGACGCTGCGCGTGCAACAGGGCGAGCAGGCAGTCTATGAGCGCGCTGCGGGCACCAAAGAAGTGCGCCTTAGCGACGGTCTGACGGCGCTGGCCTGGCGCCGCAGGCAACTCGTCGTCGATAATGCGCCGCTGTCTTATGTGGTCGAGGAGATGAACCGCCATTTCTCCGGCCGGATCGTCGTCGCCAGCGGAGAGCTGGCACGACGACGCGTCAGTGGCACGCTCGCGATCGCCGACACGACGGCGGTCCTGGCCCATCTGGAGCAGGCTCTGCAGGTGACGACGAACAGGATTGGCCCGCTGATCCTCATCCGATGAGTGCAGGCCGGCGCGACATTGCCGCATTGGAAGACCCAGAACCAGTTCGCCACGTTCAGCTCTGCAAAGTCCGCATACACGGTGGTCAAAGCCATACGTCGATTGGCCTGCCCCCATCAGGTGGCCCGGTTCTAATCTAATGCATGGTGGACTTGGCGGTCGCGGTTGAGATGGCCGGCGAAGCTGGTTGGGTTTGCGCAGCCGGCCATAGCACGGCGGGCGGTGCTGGCGGCTTGTAGCCGAGCGAGGAGTGCGGACGCCGGGTATTGTAGTGCTGACGCCAGCCCTCGATGACGATCCGGGCCTCGGCGAGGCTGTAGAACAGCTCGCCGTTCAGGAGTTCGTCGCGCAGCTTGGAGTTGAAGCTCTCGCAGTAGCCGTTCTCCCACGGAGAGCCTGGCTCGATAAAGGCCGTTCGTGCGCCAACCGCCGTGATCCAATCTCGCACCGCCTTGGCGATGAACTCGGGACCGTTGTCGGAGCGAACATGCTCAGGCACGCCGCGCAGAATGAAGAGATCGGACAGGACATCAATGACGTCGGTGGACTTGAGTTTCCTGTCGATCCGGATCGCGATGCATTCCCGGGTGAACTCGCCGATCACATTTAACATGCGGAACTTCCGACCGTTATGGGTGCGATCCTCGACAAAGTCATAGGACCAGACGTGGTTTGGATGTTCCGGCCGAAGCCGCACGCAAGATCCGTCGTTCAGCCAGAGACGGCCTCTCTTCGGTTGCCTGGGCGGCACCTTCAGCCCCTCCTGACGCCAGATCCGCTCAACGCGTTTGACGTTCATCGCCCAGCCGGCGTTCGTCAGCAGGGCCGCGATCCGGCGGTAGCCTTAGCGTCCATAGCGGGTGGCGAGCTCGACAATGTCGGCGGTCAGCGCCGCATCGTCAGTGCGGCTCCTCGGAACCTTGCGTTGGATAGATCGATGCTGCGCCAGAACCCGGCACGCCAACCGCTCCGACACGTCGAACTTCTCGATGACGTGGCTGATGCAGCGACGGCGGCGGGCGGAGCTCAGTAGTTTCCCGACGCAGCTTCCCTCAGAATGAGCTTCTCCAACGTCAGATCCGAGACGGCTTTGCGCAGCCGCTCGTTCTCCGTCTCCGGATCCTTCAGGCGCTTCACCTGGTCGGACTTTAGCCCGCCAAACTCCTTGCGCCAGCGATAATACGTGAACGCCGTCACACCGATGGACCGGATCGCCTCCGCGACCGGGCGCCCTTGGGACAACAGTACGTCGACCTGGCGCAGCTTCGCGACGATATCTTCAGGCTTGTGCTTCTTCTGCGGCATCATAGGCATCCTACAAGGCTCAAAAGCCTACTTCACGGAGGACCACTTTTCAGGGGGCAGGCCAGGGGACGGGCTCGCGAATTCGGCAATGACCCCAAGGTCAGCCGGATCGGAGCAAGTGTCAAAGCGGGGTCGAATCGACGCGGGACACGGATCTGGAAGACCTGCGAGCCACGGTTCCGGGTCAGGAAAGGCACGGTGTACAATCCGGGTTACAATCCGGAACGCCGTCCTTCTAACCCATTGATCTGCAAGGGCTGGGAAATGTGGCGGAGACGGAGGGATTCGAACCCTCGATACCCTTGTGGGGTATGCTCATTTAGCAAACGAGTGCCTTCAGCCTCTCGGCCACGTCTCCGTTGGCAGGCTCTATGCCTGATCGGAGGGCGCTTTGACAAGCGCCTGTGGTGGCTCGCCGGCGAAAAGGTTGTGGGCCGGCGGTCCCGGCCTAGGGTGGAGCGCTTTACCCGGTGCTTTGGGGCTGGACGGGGTGCCGGCCGCGGCGCATCCCAGCCCGCCAGCCCGCCAGCCCGCCAGCCCGCCAGCCCGCCAGCCCGCCAGCCCGCC
The DNA here is from genome assembly GCF_039673065.1 of Allobosea sp. TWI1241. Classification (NCBI taxonomy): domain Bacteria; kingdom Pseudomonadati; phylum Pseudomonadota; class Alphaproteobacteria; order Hyphomicrobiales; family Alloboseaceae; genus Allobosea; species Allobosea sp. TWI1241. The sequence continues at coordinate 191,839 of NZ_JBDJKW010000004.1, forward strand.
AGCCCGCCAGCCCGCCAGCCCGCCAGCCCGCCAGCGATGCGGCGATACTGGCCGGGACGCACCGTCAGGCGCTGCGGGCGCGGTCGAGGGCTTCGACGAAGGCGAGGGCTTCCGGCAGGGTGGCGAAGACCGGGCCGCGGCTGAGGGCGTCCTCGGCCTCCGTCAGGCCGAAGCGCACGCCGTAGCCGCCGGCCTCGCAGCGGATGGCCACGGGCCTCGGGCGGCGGCGGGATTGCGGCTGGGCCAGCGATCGCGGGGAGGGGTGCATCGATATGCCTCCAATGTCGTCGCCGTTCTCTGGCCCGTCGCAGCTGAACGGTTGCCGAACCGCTCCGTCAGGAAGGCGACAGCCGGCACGGTTGACAGGCCGCCATGGTCGCCGCCCAATATCGCGCCGCCGAGGGCTTCCCGTGTCGTGCCTCGGCGTGTCGGGAAGAAGACCATGCCGTTTCGGGCGATGACCGATCCTGCTGAACTCGAGGCCGCCGCACGCGCGCTCGACGCGGCCTGGGAGACCGTCCGGCGCCTGGGCGCCGTGATGCCGGGCTCCGAGGCCGCCGAGAAGCAGCGCCTGGCCTATCTCGTCGCGATGCTGGTGCCGCGCATGGAGGCGAGCGTCGTCGCCGAGGAGGCGGTCAAGCGCTTCCTCGCCGCGCGCACGCAGGACGAGTAGCGGCGGCGAAGGGGAAGGCAGAAGCGCTTGCGGCCGGCGTGGGGCGCGTTCCGCTCCGCGCTTCATGGCGCGCACGCTCTCGCGCCGCGGGCGCGCAAGCCGCAAGAGCTGGAGGCAAGAGCAGCAGGCTGCAACAACGCGTGTCCATGCCGCCGAGGGCAACGGCGGGCAGGAGCAGGGCAGGCGTGGGCGCGGAGCGCTCCGGCCGCCCCGCCTCGCGGAGGGCGGCCGGTAACGCTTGTCAGTCTGTGAAGACGACGGTCTTGCGGCCGTTCATCAGCACGCGGTCCTCGAGATGGTGCAGCACGGCGCGGGCGAGCACGCGGCGCTCGATGTCGCGCCCCTTGCGCACCAGGTCGTCGGGAGTGTCGCGATGGCTGATGCGCTCGACGTCCTGCTCGATGATCGGGCCTTCGTCTAGATCCTGCGTGACGTAATGCGCCGTGGCGCCGATCAGCTTCACGCCGCGCTCATGCGCCTGGTGATAGGGCTTGGCGCCCTTGAAGCCGGGCAGGAAGGAGTGGTGGATATTGATGCAGCGCCCGGCGAGTTTGGCCGAGAGCCCGTCCGAGAGGATCTGCATGTAGCGGGCTAGCACGACGAGGTCGGTGCCGCTCTCCTGCGCGATGCGCCAGATCTGCGCCTCCTGCTCCATCTTGGTCGTCCGGCTGACCGGCAGGTGGTGGAAGGGCAGGTCGCCGATATCGGTCGAGGCGATGTGCTCGCGCGGATGGTTCGAGACGATGCCGGCGACCTCCATGGGTAGCTCGCCGATGCGCCAGCGATAGAGCAGGTCGGCCAGGCAGTGGTCGAATTTCGAGACCAGCAGCAGCACGCGCTTGCGGGCCTGGCGGGCGCGCAGCGTCACGGTCATGGCGAAGCGCTGGGCCAGTTCGTCGACCTCGGCGGCGATCGCCTCGGCCGCCTTGGCTTCGTCGAGCCGGTCGAACACCACGCGCATGAAGAAGCGGCCGGTCTCGATGTCGTCGAACTGCTGGGCGTCGAGGATGTTGCAGCCGGCCTGCGAGAGCAGGGTGGAGACCGCGGCGACGATGCCGGGGCGGTCGGGGCAGGAGAGGGTGAGGATATGCGTACGGTCTGACATGGCGGCTGCCGCGCGGATGGCGGCCCTTCGGCTGGATGGCGAAACGGGAGAGGCAGGCGGGCGGGGAGCGCGCGTCGCGCTGCGGTCAACCTCGGCCGGGCGCGCGCACGCGGCCGCGCATCGCCGGGGTGGCGACGGGCTCGGTCGGGCGTGCTGCGGTCACGGGCATGGTCTCGCCATCTGTCCTGCGCGGCCGGGGAACAGCCTCCGGCCGGCGGCGACAGGGCCCCGAAAGCCCCGCAATGTCAATGCGACAGCGCGTCAGCCCTGGCGCAGCGCGCTCTCCAGCTGTGCCGCGACCCGCAGCAGCCGCTGGTCCTCGCCTGCGACGGCGCTCAGCATCAGTCCGCCCGAGCGGCCGCCATCGAGTGGCAGCGGCAGCGAGATCGAGCACAGGTCGAAGAGGTTGCAGAAGGCGGGGTTGCGCAGCATCAGCCGGTTGGCGGCGTGGAAGGTGTCGTCGTCGGCCTCCAGCGCGGCGATGGCTGGGGCCGGAACCGGCACGGTCGGCGCCAGGAAGCCGTCGAGCCCGTCGAGCAGGGTGGCGAGGCGGCGGACGAGCTGCCGGCGGGTCTCTACCGTACGCAGATAGTCGGCCGCCGGGAACGCCGTGCCGAGGCCGATGCGGGCGGCGACACGCCGGTCGAACAGGCCGGGGTCGCGCGCCATCAGTTCGCGATGCACTGCCGCGGCCTCGATCGCCACCATCGGCACCGGGAATGCTGCCTGCATCTCCTGCCAGGGAGCGTCGAGATCGACCGGTTCCAGCGTGATGCCGAGGCGCTCGATCCGGGCGAGCGCCGCGTCATAGGCGGCGACGATCGCCGGGTCGGCCTCGGCCAGGAAGCCGCCGCGGGCCACGCCGAGGCGGATGCGGGACGGGGCGAGCGGCGACGCGAGCGCGCTCTCGCGGCCGGCCAGCACATCGAACAGGGCGGCGCAGCCGGCGACGTCGCGCGCCAGCGGGCCGATCACGTCGAGGCTGGGGGCGAGCGGGAAGCAGCCCTCTGCCGGCACGCTGCCATGGCTCGGCTTCATGCCGGTGATGCCGTTGAGCGCGGCGGGTATGCGGCAGGAGCCGCCGGTGTCGGTGCCGACCGCCAGCACCGAGCTGCCCTGCGCCACCGAGACCGCGGCGCCGGAGGACGAGCCGCCGGGGATCAGCGCCGCGTCGAGCGCGTTGCCGGGCGTGCCGAAGGTCGCGTTCAGGCCGACGCCCGAGAAGGCGAACTCGCTCATATTGGTCTTGCCGATGATGACGGCACCGGCGCGGCGCAGGCGCGCCACCACGGGCGCGTCCTGCGTTGCCGGGGCCGCGTCGCGCAGCGCCGAGGAGCCGGCCCAGGTCGGCACGCCCGCAACGTCGAGCAGGTCCTTCACCGAGACGATGGTGCCGTCGAGCGGGCCGAGGGTCAGCCGGGCGGCGCGGCGCGCATCGGCGGCATCGGCCTCGGCGCGGGCGGTCTCGCCTAGCAGGCGGGTGAAGACGGGGCGCCCGTCGCCGATCCGGGACAGGATGGCTTCGAGCGCGTCGCGGACGGGGCGGGACATGGCAGGCCTCGGCAAGTGCGGGTGCCGCCGCCTCAGGAGGCGGACGGCGGGGAGTAGGGGCGCAGCCCCCCCTGTTCGGCGAAGGTGCTGCGGGGGCTGTCGCGACGCTTGCGGATCTCGGCCCGGGCGATGGTGCGTAGATGCACCTCGTCCGGCCCGTCGATGAAGCGCAGCGCCCGGCCCCAGCTGTAGATGAAGGCGAGCGGCGTGTCGTTGGAGAGCCCGCCGGCGCCGAAGACCTGGATCGCCCGGTCGGCGATCTTGGTCTGCAGCCGCGCCGCGACCACCTTGATCGCCGAGACCTCGGTGCGGGCGGCCTTGTTGCCGTGGGTGTCCATCATCCAGGCGGCGCGCAGGCAGAGCAGCCGCGCCTGGTCGATCTCCATGCGCCCCTCGGCGATCCAGTCCTGGACATTGGCGTAATCGGCGACGGCGCGGCCGAAGGCCTTCCGCTCCAGCGCCCGCTCGATCATCAGCTCGAGCGCGACCTCGCACTGGCCGATGGTGCGCATGCAATGGTGGATGCGGCCCGGGCCGAGTCGCGCCTGCGCCAGGGCGAAGCCCTCGCCTTCCTCGCCGAGCAGGTTGGCGGCCGGGACGCGGACATTGTCGAAATCGGTCTCGGTATGGCCCTCGATCGAGTAATGGTTGAGGAGCGGCAGGTTGCGCATCACGGTCAGGCCGGGCGCGTCCATCGGCACCAGGATCATGCTGTGGCGCCGGTGCGGATCGGCGTCTGGCCGCTGGTCGGAAAGGCCCATGACGATGCAGAACTTGACGTTCGGGTGCAGGGCGCCGGTGGTCCACCATTTGCGGCCGCTGACGACGTAGTCGTCGCCGTCGCGGGTGATCGTGGTCTGCAGGTTGGTCGGGTCGGAGGAGGCGACGCCCGGCTCGGTGATGCCGACGCAGGAGCGGATTTCGCCGTTCAGGAGCGGGTTCAGCCAGCGCTCGCGCTGCTCCGGCGTCGCGAACATGTGGAGGATTTCCATGTTCCCGGTGTCGGGCGCATTGCAGTTGAACACCTCGGACGACCAGTAGAACCGGCCCATGATCTCGGCCAGCGGCGCGTATTCGAGATTGCTCAGCCGCGTGCCGGGCTCGTCCGGCTTGAGGGCGGGCAGGAACAGGTTCCACAACCCCTGCGCCCGCGCCTTGGCCTTGAGGTCGTCGATCAGCGCCAGCGGATAGCGCCCGGCCTCGACCTCGTGCCGCCAGGCCGCATCGGCCGGCTGGACATGGCTGTCCATGAAGTCCTGAAGGCGGGCGCGCAGCTCGTCCACCCGGGCCGAATAGGCGAAGTCCATCGTCAGTCTCCTCGAAGCTGGTGCGTGGTGCCGGGGCGGACCGGGCCGGCGCAGTGCGGTCTCTCGGGGCTTGCGCCGCTCACGCGCCGCCCTCGACCACCGCTTCCGCCTGCCGCGCGAAATCCTCCGCCATCGCGCCGACCGCGACCGCGTCCTGCGCGGCTGCGTTGCCTGTCTTCACCCGCGCGGCGATGCCGTCGAGGATGACCGCGAAGCGGAACAGCGAGAAGGCGAGGTGGAAGCGCCCCGGACCCGAGGCCCGGCCCGCCGCCGCGCAATAGCGCGCGATATAGGCCTCCTGCGTCGGGATGCCGAGCGCCGCGCGGTCTAGCCCGGCGATGCCGCCATACATCTGCGGCGTCGAATGCCAGGGCAGGCAGGAAAAGGCGACATCCGAGAGCGGATGGCCGAGCGTCGACAGCTCCCAGTCGAGCACGGCGACGACATGGGGGGCGTCGGGAGCGAACATCAGGTTGCCGATGCGGAAATCGCCATGGACGATGGTGGTGTCCGGCGTGTCGTCGAGATGGGCCTCGAGCCAGGCCATGACGCGGTCGACGGCCGGGATGTCGCGCGTCCTGGTCTCGCGCCATTGCCGTCCCCAGCGCGCCAGCTGGCGGGCATAATAGTTGCCGGGCTTGCCATAGTCGGCGAGGCCGGCCGCCTGCCAGTCGAAGCCGTGCAGCGCCGCCAGCGTCTCCGCCATCGACATGTACATGGCGTGGCGCTGTTCCGGCGTCACGCCGGGCAGGGCGGTGTCGTGGAAGACGCGACCCTCGACGCGCTCCATCAGATAGAAGGGCGTGCCGACGACATCCTCCGCCTCGTGCAGCAGCAGCACCGGCGGCACCGGCACGGCCGAGCCGGCCAGCGCCTTGAGAATGCGGTATTCGCGCTCGACGGCATGGGCGGAGGGTAGGAGCGGGCCCGGCGGCTTCTTGCGCAGCACGAGCCGGGTCTGCGTGTCGGGATAGCTCAGGAAGAAGGAGGGGTTGGACTGGCCGCCGCCGATGCGCTCGAGGCTCATCGGGCCGATGGCCCGGGCGGGCAGGGCGGAACGCAGGAAGGCGTCGAGCCGGTCCGGGGCGAACTCGGTCACGGCGGAGGCGTCGGTCGCGGTCATGCCGGCATCATCCGAAGCGGTCGCCGGAAGGTCAATGCGTTCCGCTCAGGGCTCGCCCCCGCTCCGGACGCGCACCACCGAGACCGAGCAGCGCGCTTCCGCCACCACCTTGCTCGAGACGCTGCCGAGATGGCGCCGCAAGGCCGACGAGGCGCGCGCGCCGATGACGATATGGTCGATCTCGTTATGCTCGGCATAGCGCAGGATCGCCTCGCCGGCGCTGACGGCCTCCAGCACGTGATAGCTGATCCGCTCCTCCGGCAGGCCGAGCGGCCGGGCCCAGTCCTTCAGCGCGACCAGCCGGCCGATATAGAGCGAGCGGCCCTGCGCATCGACGCTGCGCGTCTCGCCGATCAGCTCGGTCCGGAGCACGCTGACGCAGGCGAGCCAGGAATCGGCCCGCGCCGCGACCAGCCGCCCTGTCTCGGCCAGGATCGCCGCCGCGAGATCGCCCTGGGCCGCGTCGAGATCGACCGCGCAGAGGATGAGCGCCGGTCCCGCCTGCCGCCGCGCCTGTGTCGGTGTGCCGGTCATTTCGCGCTCGTCGCGCTTCTGGAACAGGTCGAGCAGGCGCCGCGGCAGGCCGCGCCGCGAGACCGGGCCTCGCTTCCCGACCGTGACCTGCTCGGGATGGCGCAGGTCGAAGGCGACCTTGGCGGCGTCGGCATAGCGCCGGCCGCGATCCACCTCCAGGCAGCGCGCGACGATCTCCTCGAGCCAGGCCGGGATGTCGGGCGCGAGCAGCCGCAGCGGCTTCGGCGCGTGATAGAGCCGCCGCTTCATGCCCGGCACGGTGCGCGGACGGCCGAAGGGCTCTTCCCCGCCGGCGAGCTGGTAGAGGATGCAGCCCAGCGCGAAGATGTCGCTGGCCGGGTCGGAGCGCTCGCCCAGCACCTGTTCCGGCGCCATGTAGGCGGCGGTGCCCATCGGCAGCGCGCTCTCCTCGCCGAGCAGGTCGGGCAGCAGCGCGTGTCGGGCCAGGCCGAAATCGAGCAGCACGGCGGTGTCGCCGTCGAGGATGACGTTCTCGGGTTTGAGGTCGAGGTGGACGACGCCCTGCCGGTGCAGGTCGGCCAGTGCGGTCGCGATCGCCAGCCCGATGCGCGCCACCTCCGCGGCTGGCAGCGGCGCGGCGCGGACTCGGCTCCCCAGGCTGTCGCCGCGCACATAGCCCATGGCAAGATAGGGCGTGGTCGCGAGGTCGCCTGCGGCGATGAAGCGGGGGACGTGCGGGCCGGAGAGCCGGCGGTGGATCAGCTCTTCCGCCTCATAGCCGAGAATGGCCGAGACGTCGCCGCCCGGGTCGAGGAAGGGGATCTTCAGCACCAGCGGCCCGTGATGCTCGGGATGTGCGGCGAGCCAGAGCGTAGCCATGCCGCCGGCCTTTAGCGGCGCGGTCAGGGTGAAGCCGTCGATCACGTCGCCCACCGCCTGCCGCTGCATCGCCTCCTCCTATCGCCCGACATGCAGGCGTTCGCCGAGCCAGTCCGGCAGGCCCGCGGCCTTGATCTTCGCGGCGGTCGCCTGCGTGTCGTAGGGCAGCCGCAGCATGGTCATCTCGGCCCGGCCTGTATCGAGCAGGCCGAGGCAGGCGGCCGGATTGCCGTCGCGCGGCTGTCCGACCGAGCCGGTCACCACGACATGACGGCGCATGGCCGAAAGCGGAGCCGCGACGTCGGCATAGGGCGTGAACGCCACCGGCTCGCGGCCGGGCAGGGCATAGAAGATCGTCGGCAGATGGGTATGGCCGCAGATCACGGTCCGGGCGTCGGTCGCCGCGAGGCAGGCCGCGGCGTCGCCGCCGGTGCGGACATAGGGCCAGCGCCGCGACTCGTCGGCACTGGCGTGGACGAAGAGCACCTCGCCGATCCGCACCTCCTGCGGCAGCCCGGCGAGGAAGGTGCGGTCGCTCTCGCCGAGCCGGGCGCGGGTCCACAGCGCCGCCTCATGGGCGTTCGGCGTCATGCCATAGGGGCCGGCGAGGGCGGCCTCGTCATGGTTGCCGCGAATGCATAGCGCGCCCTGCGCCACCAGCCTCGCCGCGGTTTCGACCACGAAGCCGGGATCGGGGCCGTAACCGACGAGGTCGCCGAGCAGCACGATCCGGTCCGGCGCCAGCCGCGGCAAGACGGCCAGCACCGCTTCGAGCGCCTCGCGATTGGCATGGATGTCGGAGAGAATAGCGATGCGCATGGCCTGCGGAGGGACAAGGGTCGGACAGAGGGCATGGTGGCAAAGCCGGCGCGGCGCGGCCATTGGCCTTTCGCCGTGCAGCGGCGGCGTGTCGCCGGCGTTTGTGCGGTGCGGGCGGGTGACAGCGGCCGTGCGGCGCGGCTAGTCTGCCGCCGCGTCGGCTTTGCGCGAAGGGATGTCCTGGTGGAGACCGTGTCGAACCCGAATGCCCCGCCGGCCGCGCCGCGTCCGCCCGCCGCGGCGCCGCGCGAGATCGAGCTGAAGCTCTCGGCCTCGCCCGAGGCTCTGGCGGCGATCCGGGACTGCGATCTCGTTGCGCGCCACGCCCGCAACCGCGGTAGCGTCCGCCGCCTGCACGCGGTTTATTACGATACGCCCGACCGCCTGCTCGACGCTGCCGGCATCGCCTTGCGCGTCCGCCGCAGCGGCAGCCGCCATGTCATGACGGTCAAGCGCCCGGCCGGCGATGACCCGCTGGCGCGCCTCGAATGGGAGGTGCCGGTGCCGGACGAGCGGCCGGACCTCTCCCTGCTGCCGCTGGCCGAGATCGGCGAGCCGCTCGCCGATCTCGATCCTGCGACGCTGGTGCCGGCCTTCGTCACCCGCATCCGGCGCCGCCTGATGCGGCTCGACGTCGAGGGCAGCGAGATCGAGATCGCGCTCGACGACGGCGAGGTCGAGGCCGGCGGCACGAGCGAACCTGTCCACGAGGTCGAGCTGGAGCTGGTGAAGGGCGAGCCGGCGCAGCTCTATGTCTTCGGCCGCGCGCTGCTCGAGGTCGCGCCGCTGACGCTGGAAACCGAGACCAAGTCCGGCCGCGGCCATCGGCTCGCCTATGGCGCGGGGCTGGCGGCGCGCAAGGCGAGGCCCGTCGCGCTCTCGCCCCAGGACAATGTCGACGCCGCCCTGGCCGCGATCCTCGCCAACGGCCACGCCCATCTCGTCGGCAACATCTCGCCGGTGCTGCGCTCGGGCCGGCCGGAGGCGGTGCACCAGATGCGCGTCGCGCTGCGGCGCCTGCGTTCGGCGCTGACCCTGTTCCGGCGCGAGCTCGGCTCGCCGGCGCTCGGGGCGCTGACCGGCGAGGCGCGCAGCCTCGGCCATGCGCTCGGCCCGGCCCGCAACTGGGACGTGTTCGCGACCCAGACCCTGCCGACGATCGTCCAGGAAGGGCTCGACGATGTCGGGCTCGCGGCGCTCGATGAGGCCGCGGCGCCGCATCGAGCGGCGAGCTATGAGCGCGTGCACGCCGCCCTGGCGAGCCTGGAGGTCAACGGCTTCTTCCTGTCGCTCGGTGCGGCGATCGAGCGGCGCGTCTGGCGCAGCGACATGTCCGGCGAAGCGCTCGGCACGCTCGGCGAGCCGATCGGCAGCTTCGCGGCGCGCATCCTGTCGCGCAGCCATCGCAAGGTCCTGCGCCGGGGCCGGCATTTCGGCCGGCTCGATCCGGAGGCGCGCCACGAGCTGCGCCTGGCGCTGAAGAAGCTGCGCTACATGGTGGAGTTCTTCCTGCCGCTGCATGCCGGACGGCCGGCTGCGCGCCGCTATCTCGCGCGCATGCAGGCGCTGCAGGAGGCGCTCGGCCTCGCCAACGACGCCGCGACGACGCAGGAGCTTCTCGCGACGCTGCGGGCGGAGAGCGAGGCGCCCGGCCTGCAGTTCGCGGCCGGGGCGGTGCTGGGCTGGCAGCGGCGCGCTGCGGTCGAGGGCTCGCGCCGCCTGCGCAAGAGCTGGCGGAAATTCGAGGCCGCGACGCCGTTCTGGACCTGAACCGGTCCGGCGCGGCGCCTCAGGCCGCGTCGAGCCCGTAGAGAGAGTGCAGCGTGCGCACCGCGAGCTCGGTGTATTCGGCGTCGATCAGCACCGAGAACTTGATCTCGGAGGTGGTGATCGCGCGGATGTTGATGCCCTTCTCGGCCAGCGCGCGGAAGGCGCGGGCGGCGACGCCGGCATGGCTGCGCATGCCGACGCCGATGGCCGAGACCTTCACCACGTCGGTGGCGCCCTGCATGTCCTCATAGGCGATCGCCTCGCGCTTGCTCTCGAGCAGAGCCCGGGCGCGCTCGTAGTCGGCGGTCGGCACCGTGAAGGTGATGTCGGTGGTGGCGCGGTCGTCGGAGACGACCTGGATGATCATGTCGACGTTGATGTTGGCGTCGGACAGCGGGCCGAAGATCGCGGCGGCGACGCCGGGCTTGTCGGCCACGCGCCGGAGCGTGATCTGGGCTTCGTCGCGCGAGAACGCGATGCCGGTGACGATCTGCTGTTCCACGATGTCGTCCTCGTCGCAGATGAGGGTGCCAGGGTTGGGATTGTCCGGGTCGTCGAACGAGGAGCGCACATAGGTCGGCACACGCTGGACCATCGCGATCTCGACGGAGCGCACCTGCAGCACCTTCGAGCCCAGCGAGGCCATCTCCAGCATCTCCTCGAAGGAGACCTTGTCCATGCGGCGGGCCTTCGGCACCACGCGCGGATCGGTCGTGTAGACGCCGTCGACATCGGTGTAGATGTCGCAGCGATCGGCCTTGAGCCCGGCGGCCAGCGCGACGGCGCTGGTGTCCGAGCCGCCGCGGCCGAGCGTGACGATGCGCTGGGTGCGCGGGTTCACGCCCTGGAAGCCGGAGCAGACGGCGATTTCGCGGTTGCGGTCGAAGCCGGCGACGATGCCGGCGCCGTCGACACCCTCGATGCGGGCGGCGCCATGCACGTCGGAACCGTAGATCGGCACCTGCCAGCCCTGCCAGGAGCGGGCGGGTAGCCCCATCTCCTGCAGCACGATCGCCATCAGCCCGGAGGTGACCTGCTCGCCTGAGGCGACGACGGCGTCGTATTCGGCCTGGTCGAAGCGCGGCGAGGCCTCCTTGCACCAGGCGACCAACTCGTTGGTCTTGCCGGCCATGGCGGACACGACCACCGCGACCTCGTTGCCGGCGTCGTATTCGCGTTTGACGTGGCGGGCCGCGTTCCGGATGCGCTCAACGGTGGCGACGGACGTACCGCCGAATTTCATCACCAGACGGGCCATGGCGTCCAAAGACTCTCAAACCGAAGGTCCGGCGCGGTCGCCGGGACAAAAGGCGCCCTCGCATCGGGCACGGGGCGCGTGTAGATGACGGGGACGGGTGGAAGTGTCAATCTTCGCACCGCTCGCGGGAGCGGCCGCCCGCGGCCCGCACGGAATGAAGCAGGACCATGACGGCAGCAGCGCAGGACGAGAGCACCATCGACCCGGCCGAGGTCGCCCGTTTCGACGCGTTGGCGCGCGACTGGTGGGATCCCAAGGGCCCGATGGCCGTGCTGCATCGCTTCAACCCGGCGCGGCTCGGTTTCGTACGCGATCTGGCCTGCGAGCGCTTTTCGCGGGACGCCAAGGCCGTCCGCCCGCTCGACGGGCTGACGCTGGTGGACATCGGCTGCGGCGGCGGCGTGCTCAGTGAGCCGATGACGCGGCTCGGCGCCCGCGTCACCGGGCTCGACCCCGCCACGACGAATGTCGAGGTGGCGCGCGCCCATGCCCGCACCGCCGGGCTCTCGGTCGACTACCGCAGCGAGACGATCGAATCGGTGGTGGCCGGCGGCGAGCGCTTCGACATCGTGCTGGCCATGGAGGTGGTCGAGCACGTCACCGACATGCGCGCCTTCGTCGATGCCTGCTGCGCGGCGATGAAGCCCGGCGGGCTGCTGGTGATGGCGACGCTCAACCGCACCATGAAATCCTATGCGCTGGCGATCGTCGGGGCCGAATACGTGCTGGGCTGGCTGCCGCGCGGCACGCATGACTGGCAGAAATTCGTCACCCCCGAGGAACTCGAGGAGGCGATCGCGGCGAACGGGCGCGCGGTCACCGCCCGCGAAGGCGTGTCCTACAACCCGCTCGCTGATCGCTGGTCGCGCTCGGCCGATCTCGACGTCAACTACATGCTGGCGGCCGTCCGCACGCCCTGAGCGGTCGGCGCGCGCGCTCCAAGGTCAGTCGCACAGCTATGGTCGGATGCGACGGAGCGAAAGCGTCGTCATGACCAGTTTGCGCGGCCTCTTTCCGCTCCGGAGAAATGATGCCTGGCCGGCCGGCGCAGCGCCCCGTCTCGTGTTGCGTCGCCGCGTAATTCCATAGGAGTATGGCGCGGCGCAGCATCGCTCTTCATGATGCCGGTCAATGCCGCCGGACTGCCTAAGGCGGCGAGGGAGAGAGACCATGCCGAAGCCGGAGAATGCCGGGACTACCGGCCTCAAGGATCTCTACGAGCTCGGCGAGTTGCCGCCGCTGGGCCATGTGCCGGCGAACATGTACGCCTGGGCCATCAGGCGCGACCGCCACGGCCCGCCGCAGGACAGTTTCAAGGTCGAGGTGGTGCCGACATGGTCGATCGGCGAGGAGGAGGTGCTGCTCCTCGTGATGGCCGGCGGCGTCAACTACAACGGCATCTGGGCCGGGCTCGGCCAGCCGATCTCCTCCTTCGACGTGCACAAGGCGCCGTTCCACGTCGCCGGCTCCGACGCTTCAGGCATCGTCTGGGCAGTGGGCTCCAAGGTCCGGCGCTGGAAGGTCGGCGACGAGGTCATCGTCCATTGCAACCAGGACGACGGCGACGACGAGGAGTGCAATGGCGGCGACCCGATGTTCTCGTCGAGCCAGCGCATCTGGGGCTACGAGACGCCGGACGGCTCCTTCGCCCAGTTCTGCCGGGTCCAGTCGCGCCAGCTTATGCCGAAGCCGAAGCACCTCTCCTGGGAGGAGGCGGCCTGCTACACGCTGACGCTGGCCACCGCCTACCGCATGCTGTTCGGCCACGCCCCGCATACCATCAAGCCGGGCGACAATGTGCTGATCTGGGGCGCCTCGGGCGGCCTCGGCGTCTTCGGCGTGCAGCTCTGCGCGGCGTCCGGCGCCAATGCGATCGGCGTGATCTCCGACGAGACCAAGCGCGACTATGTGCTGGGCCTCGGCGCGCGGGCGGTGATCAACCGCAAGGACTTCAACTGCTGGGGCCAGATGCCCACCGTCAACTCGCCCGAATATGACGTCTGGGTGAAGGAGGCGCGCCGCTTCGGCAAGGCGATCTGGGAGGTCACCGGCAAGAAGGACGTCGACATCGTTTTCGAGCATCCGGGCGAGGCGACCTTCCCGGTCTCCTGCCTCGTGGTGAAGCGCGGCGGCATGGTGGTGTTCTGCGCCGGCACCTCCGGCTTCAACATCACCTTCGACGCCCGCTATGTCTGGATGCGGCAGAAGCGCATCCAGGGCTCGCATTTCGCCCATCTCAAGCAGGCCTCGGCGGCGAACCAGTTCGTCATCGACCGGCGGATCGACCCGTGCATGTCCGAGGTCTTCCCCTGGGACAAGATCCCGCTCGCCCACCACAAGATGTGGAAGAACGAGCATGCGCCGGGCAACATGGCGGTGCTGGTCTACGCGCCGCGGCCGGGCCTGCGCACCTATGAGGACGTGGCCGAGGCGCTGGCCGGCTGAGGCGCGTCGCCTGCGGGCCGCACAGGCCCGCACGGCGCGGCCATGGGGCGACAGCCGCGCCGACCCGGCGTATCAGGCCGGCAGAGGTCGGCCCGATGTTCGATTCCCCGCTCTTCCTGCGGCTGTCGCCGCTGATCTTCACGCTGCTCTGGTCCAGCGGCTGGGTGGTGGCCGGCTATTCGGCCCGCTATGCCGACGCGCTGACATTGCTCGTCATCCGCTTCGGGCTGGCCGGCATCCTGATCGCCGCCATCGCGCTCGCGGTCGGCGCGCCCTGGCCGCGGAGCCGCCGCGCGCTGTTCGACTGCGTCGTCGCCGGCATCCTGCTGCACGGGATCTATCTCGGCGGTCTGTGGTGGGCGGTGCGCCATGGGCTGCCCGCCGGCATTTCCGGCCTGATCGCCGGCCTCCAGCCGATTCTCACCGCGCTGTTCGCCCCGCTGATCGTCGGCGAGCGCATCTCGGCGCTGCGCTGGGGCGGCATCCTCTGCGGCTTCCTCGGCATCGGGCTGGTGCTGCAACCCAAGCTCGCCGGCGTGGCGCCGGGCGCGCTCGCCACCGTGCTGGTGCCGGTGATCGCCAATGTCATCGGCATGGTCGCGGTCACCATGGGGTCCTTCTGGCAGAAGGCCCGCATCGTCTCCGGCGACCTGCGCACCGTCACCGCGGTGCAGTACGCCGCCGCCTGCCTGTTCATCCTGCCCTTCGCCTGGTGGCTCGAGCCGATGCGGGTCGAGTGGAACCTGACCATGTGGCTGGTGCTGGCCTGGTCTGTCCTGGCGCTGTCGCTCGGCGGGATCGGGCTCTATCTCGTGCTGATCCGCCGCGGGCAGGTCGCCCGCATCGCGACCTTCCTCTATCTCGTGCCGCCGGCCGTCGCGGTCGAGGCCTGGCTGCTCTTCGGCGAGCAGCTTTCGCCGGTCCAGCTGGCCGGCATGGCGGTGGTGGTGCTGGGCGTGGTGCTCGCCAGCCGAAAGTAGGCCGCCGCGCCGGCGAAACGGCGCTTTCGCCGCGCCTGGTCCCTGGCCTATGCTGCGCCGCAATACCAGGGAGAGAGACATGACCGCCACGACCTCCGCCCCAGGGGCAGGGCGCGACGCCGTCGCGCTGATCGCCGCGGCGCTGCCCGGTTTCGAGACGCTGCTGGAGCAGGCCGTGGCGGCGCTGCGGGCGCGGGTCGTGGTCGACGGGCGGGTCTCCGCCGAGCGGCTGGAGGCCGAGCAGCACGCCGCGCACGGCCTGTCCTGGCTCGCGACCTATGTCATGGCGCTGCGCGAGCTCGCGGCCTATGGCGGGCGGCTGCAGGCGGAGGACCGCTACGGCGCGATCGAGGATTGCGCCATCCGCATCGGCGCCGGCGAATATGCGGCGCAGATCTTCGGCGGTATCCCGATGAGCCAGGGCGAGATCGTGCGCCTGCCGGCGCTCGGCCTCTCCGCGGAAGCGGTGTCGGCTGCCTGCTCGGACGCCGCCGAGGCGCTGATCGCGCAGGGCAACACCGCCGAGAACCGCGCCCGCTTCGTCGCGCTGTTCAGCCAGGCGCAAGGGCTGGCCAGCGTCGGCGATCCCGGCCTCGACGAGACGCTGGAGGCGATCCGCAGCGAGATGCGCCGCTTCTGCGAGACGGAAGTGACGCCGCATGCCCACAGCTGGCATCTGGAGAACGCCTATATCCCGCTGCCGGTGATCGAGCAGATGGCGGAGCTCGGCGTCTTCGGCCTCACGATTCCCGAGGAATTCGGCGGCATGGGCCTGTCCAAGGTCTCGATGTGCGTCGTCTCGGAGGAGCTGTCGCGCGGCTATGTCGGCGTCGGCTCGCTCGGCACCCGCTCCGAGATCGCCGCCGAGCTGATCCTCAATGGCGGCACTGCCGAGCAGAAGGCGCATTGGCTGCCGCGCATCGCCTCGGGCGAGATCCTGCCGACCGCCGTCTTCACCGAGCCCAATACCGGCTCCGATCTCGCCAGCCTGCGCACCAAGGCGGTGAAGCGCGGGGAGGGCGACGCGGCGTTCTGGAGCGTCCACGGCAACAAGACCTGGATCACCCATCCCGTCCGCGCCGACATCATGACGCTGCTGGTGCGCACCGATCCCGATGCGCCGGGCTATCGCGGCCTGTCCATGCTGATCGCCGAGAAGCCGCGCGGCAGCGACGCCGAGCCGTTCCCCGTCGCCGGGCTGACCGGCGGCGAGATCGAAGTGCTCGGCTATCGCGGCATGAAGGAATACGAGCTGGCCTTCGACGGGTTCGAGGTCAAGGCCGGGAACCTGCTCGGCGGCGTCGAGGGGCAGGGCTTCAAGCAGCTGATGCAGACCTTCGAAGCGGCGCGCATCCAGACCGCGGCGCGGGCCGTCGGCGTGGCGCAGTCGGCCTTCGATCTCGGCCTGCGCTATGCGCAGGAGCGCATCCAGTTCGGCAAGCCGCTGATCGCCTTCCCGCGCGTCGCCGACAAGCTGGCAATGATGGCGGCCGAAATCCTGATCGCCCGCCAGCTCACCTATTTCGCCGCGCGCGAGAAGGACGCGGAGCGTCGCTGCGATCTCGAGGCCGGCATGGCCAAGCTGCTCGCCGCCCGCGTCGCCTGGGCCGCGGCCGACAATGCGCTGCAGATCCATGGCGGCAACGGCTTCGCGCTGGAGTACCCGGTCAGCCGCGTGCTCTGCGACGCCCGCATCCTCAACATCTTCGAGGGCGCGGCCGAAATCCAGGCGCAGGTGATCGCGCGCCGGCTGGTCGAGGGCGCCTGAGGCCGCCGGCTCAGCCCTCGGCCGGGGCCGCGGCGACCGGCAGCGCCTGCGCCGTCCCCGCCTTGGCATAGCGCTTGGCCAGCACGGCGCAGGCGATCAGCTGGATCTGGTGGAACAGCATCAGCGGCAGCACCACCATGCCGACCTGCGGCCCGGCGAACAGAATGCCGGCCATTGGCAGGCCCGAGGCCAGGCTCTTCTTCGAGCCGCAGAAGACGATGGCGATCTCGTCGGCGCGGGAGAAGCCGAGCAGGCGCGACAGGCCGGTGGTGCCGGCCAGCAGCACGCCGAGCAGCGCGAGATTGACCGCGGCCAGGATCGCCAGCTGCGTCCAGCCGATCTGCTGCCAGATGCCCTGCTTCACGCCCTCACCGAAGGCGGTGTAGACCACCAGCAGGATCGAGCTGCGGTCGACCGGGCCGAGGATGCGCTTGTGGCGCGCCAGCCAGTCGCCGATCAGTGGCCGCGCCGCCTGCCCGGCGGCGAAGGGCAGCATCAGATGCAGCAGGATGTCGCCCAGCGCGCCGGCGGAGACGCCATGGCCCTGCGGGGTCAGCAGCAGGGCGGTCAGCAGCGGCGTCACGATCATCCCGAGCAGGTTCGACAGCGTCGCCGCGCACAGCGCCGCCGGGACGTTGCCGCCGGCGATCGAGGTGAAGGCGATCGAGGACTGCACCGTCGAGGGCAGAACCGAGAGATAGATCAGCCCGGTCCAGAGCGGCGCCGGCAGCAGCTCCGGCAAGGCCGCGCGCAGCCCCAGCACCAGCGCGGGGAAGACCAGGAAGGTCACCGCGACGACCAGCCCATGCAGGCGCCAGTGCTTCAGCCCGTCGAGCGCAGCCTGCGGGGCGAGCCGCGCGCCGTACAGGAAGAACAGCAGCGCGATCGCCAGATTGGTCGCGATCTCGAGCAGGTCGGCGCCGCTACCCCGCGCCGGGAAGACCGAGGCGAGCGCCACCGTGGCGAAGAGCGCCATCAGGAAGGGATCGGGCTTGAAACGGGCGAGGGACATGCGGGAGCGCGCCTGAAGTTGCGTGAGGCTCCTCATCTAGGCTGGGCGCTTGCATCACGGAACGCTGGCTGGTTGGATAAGTGTCATTGCAATTCGTAATGAGCGCACGGTGTCCGAGCCTTTCGAGCCTGTCCTGCTGCGCAGCTTCGTGGCCGTCGTCGAGGCGGGCGGCTTCACCCGCGCCGCGGCGGGGCTCGGCCTCGGCCAGCCGGCGGTGAGCCAGCATGTGCGCAAGCTGGAAAAGGCCGCCGGCCGCCAGCTTCTGCGCCGCGACACCCATTCTGTGGCGCCGACCGCGGATGGCGAGGCGATGCTCGGCTTCGCCCGCCAGATTCTCGCCGCCGACGCCCGCGCCCGCGGCTTCTTCGGTGGCACGGTAGTGCGCGAGCGGCTGCGTTTCGGCGCTTCCGAGGATTTCGTGCTGTCGGGCCTGCCCGGGCTGCTGCGCGACTTCGTGCGCGGCCATCAGAGCGTCGATCTCGAACTGACGGTCGGGCTCAGCGAACTGCTCTACGAGCAGCTCGACCATGGCGCGCTCGACCTGATCTTCTGCAAGCGGCGCGAGGGCGATGAGCGCGGCCGGTCGGTCTGGCATGACGAGATCGGCTGGATCGGCGGCGAGCGTGCGCACGATCCCGACCAGCCGGTACCGCTGGTGCTCTATCCGCCGCCGAGCGTCTCGCGCGAACTCGCCATCGCGACTTTGGACCGCGCCGGCCGCGCCTGGCGGATCGCCTGCACCTCCGGCAGCCTCAGCGGCCTCTCGGCGGCGGTGCAGGCCGGGCTCGGCGTGATGCCGCATTCGCGCAGCCTGATGCCGGCCGGGCTGGTCGACGTCACGGCGACGAGCGGCCTGCCGGCGCTGGGCGAGGTCGAGTTCGTGGTGGTCGGCTCGGCGCGTCGGCTGCGCGGAGCGGCGGCCGATCTGGCGCAGGCGCTGGTCGAGGGCGGGGCGCGTCTCGCCGCCGGTCCGCGTCGCGGGCGCTGATCAGGCGGGCAGCGGGCGCGCCGTTCCCTCCATGCGGACGCGGCCGTCGGCGCCTTCCGTCCAGGTGAGGACGCTGCCATCTGGCCGGCTCGCCGCCTTCACCCGGAAGGGCTCCCCGGCGATCAGCGGCGCGAGGCCACGATAGTCGAGCGCGAGGCTGCGCGTGCCGGTCAGCGTCGCGGCGATGTTGAGCAGCAGCGTCGCCTGGATCGGCCCGTGCACCACCAGCCCGGCGTAGCCTTCGATGCCGATGACATAGGGCATGTCGTAATGGATGCGGTGACCATTGAAGGTCAGGGCCGAATAGCGGAACAGCAGCACCGGGGAGGCGTCGACCGTCCAGCTCAGATCGGCGGCACGCGGCTCGGCAGGGGCGGCGGCTTTCGGCGGGGCTGAGGCGCCGGGCGTCGCCGCCTCGCGATAGACGATGTCGTGCCGCTCGCGCAGCGCGACGCCGCGCGGCGTGACGATCTCGTGTGCCACCGCGACGAAGCAGAGCGGGCCGCTGCGCCCGTCCTTGGCGGTGATGTCGCCGATCGTCGAATGGCGGGTCACCGTCTCGCCGGTCAGCAGCGGTCCGTGGCTCTCGATCCGCCCGCCGGCCCACATGCGCCGCGGCAGCGGCACCGGCGGCAGGAAGCCGCCCTTGCTGGGATGGCCGTCCTCGCCGAGCGCCGCCATCGGCGCGATCGGCGGTGCGAGGCACCAGTGCAAAGCGAGCGGCGCCTCGCCCTCGGGGCAGGGCGCCAGATGCGGGGCGAAGGTCGCGGCGAAGCTTTCGACGAGGCGCGGCGTGACGATGTCCGACGACTCCTCGCGGCGGCCGGTCCACTGGGAGAGATGCGACAGGTCGAGTGTCATCAATAGGACCGCGGCAGGCCGAGCACGTGCTCGGCGAGATAGGACAGGATCAGGTTGGTCGATATCGGCGCCACCTGGTAGAGCCGCGTCTCGCGGAACTTGCGCTCGACGTCGTACTCCTCGGCGAAACCGAAGCCGCCATGCGTCTGCACGCAGGCATTGGCGGCCTCGAAGGAGGCGTCCGCCGCCAGCATCTTGGCCATGTTCGCTTCCGCGCCTGGGTTCTCGCCCGCCTCATAGAGCGCGATCGCCTCGCGCACCATCAGCTCGGCGGCGCGCATATTGGCGTAGGCCTTGGCGATCGGGAACTGGATGCCCTGGTTCTGGCCAATCGGCCGGCCGAAGACATGGCGCTCCTTCGCATAGGTGGAGGCCTTGTCGATGAACCATTTGGCGTCGCCGACGCATTCGGCTGCGATCAGGATGCGCTCGGCGTTCATACCGGAGAGGATGTAGCGGAAGCCCTTGCCCTCCTCGCCGACGAGATTGGCCGCCGGCACCGTGACGTTGTCGAAGAACACCTCGGTGGTGGCGTGGTTCATCATGGTGCGGATCGGCCGGATGGTGAGGCCGTCCTTCAGCGCCTCGCGCATGTCGAGGATGAAGACCGAGAGCCCGTCGGTGCGCTTGGCGACCTGCTCGCGCGGCGTGGTGCGGGCGAGCAGCAGCATCAGGTCGGACTGCGCGGCGCGGCTCGTCCAGATCTTCTGGCCGTTGATCACGTAGCGGTCGCCCTCGCGCCGCGCCGTGGTGCGCAGTGCGGTGGTGTCGGTGCCGCTGGTCGGCTCGGTGACGCCGAAGGCCTGCAGCCTGAGTTCGCCCGAAGCGATCTTCGGCAGGTAGCGGCGCTTCTGCTCGTCGCTGCCATGGCGCAGAACCGTGCCCATCACATACATCTGCGCATGGCAGGCGGCACCGTTGCAGCCCTGCCGCTGGATCTCCTCCATGATCACGGCCGCCGCCGAGAGCGGCAGGCCGGCGCCGCCGAATTCCTCGGGGATCAGCGCCGAAAGGAAGCCGCTCTCGGTGAGCGCGGCGACGAACTCGGCCGGATAGGCCATCTCGCGGTCGAGCCTGCGCCAGTACTCGCCGGGGAAATCGGCGCAGAGGCGGGCGACGGCGTCGCGGATCTCGGCATGGGCTTCGCTCATGCCCGCGCGCTCCGGGCCGCCGGCGCGAATTCGCGCCGCAGCGCCTCGTCATGGGCGCCGAGCGCCGGCACGGGCTTCAGCCGCGTGCGCTCGCCGTCGACGATCGCCGGCGGCGCCAGCACCGAGACGGGGCCGTTCGGCGTGCCGACCTCGAGCGTCGTGGCGGCGGGATGGTCGATCAGGTCGCCGACGCTGGAGACCGTGCCATAGGCGATGCGGGCCGCATCGAGGGCCTGCGCCGTCTCCGCGAAGCTGCGGTGGGAGAGGATCGCCTGCATCGCCGCCTGCAGCGCCGGGCGGTTGCGTACTCTCAGCACGTTGCTGGCGAAGCGCGGATCGGCCGCCAGCGCCGCATCGCGCAGCACCTCCTCGACCAGGATGCGCCATTCCCGTTCGCTCTGGATCGAGAGCAGAATCTCGGCGTCGGCCAGCCCGAACACGCCATAGGGCGCGATCGAGGGATGGGCGAGGCCGAGCCGCGGCGGCTCGATGCCGCCATAGCGCCGTGTCAGATAGGGCACGTTCATCTGGTCGGCGACAGTGTCGAACAGCGACAGCGCGATATGCGAGCCCTTGCCGGTGCGCGCCCGCCGCAGCAGCGCCTCGAGGATCGCGGCATAGGCGGCGTTGCCGGTGGCGATGTCCACGATTGAGATGCCGATGCGCGTCGCGCCCGATTCGGCGCTGCCGGTGATCGCGGCCAGCCCCGCCTCGGCCTGGATCAGCAGGTCGTAGGCCTTGCGGGTGTAATGCGGCGTGCCGGGCGCATAGCCGGAGATGTCGCAGGTGATCAGGCGCGGATAGCGGGCGCGCAGCGCCTCGCTGCCGATGCCGAGGCGGCCGGCGGCACCGGGCGCGAGATTCTGCACGAAGACGTCGGCCTGCCCCAGCATCGTCTCGACCATGGCAAGGTCGGTCGGGTCCTTGAGGTCGACCCGGCAGGATTGCTTGCCGCGGTTGATCCAGACGAAATAGGAGGACAGCCCGTTGGCGTAGTCGTCATAGCCGCGCGAGAAGTCGCCCTCGGCGCGCTCCAGCTTGATGACGCGGGCGCCGGCATCGGCCAGCCGGCAGGTCGCCAGCGGCGCGGCCACGGCCTGCTCCAGCGCGACCACGAGTATCCCTTCGAGTGCGTCGGCCATCCTCAACCCATTGCCCTGTTCCAGCGGGCGGCGTCGTGCCGTCCCCGTCATCCGTCACGGTCGTCGAAAGCCGAGACGGAACCGGCCGGCTTGCCCAAGTCAAATAGCGTTTTACGATGGCGGCCATAGGCTCCAGCCGTGCCTGGCCGGCATGGCGCCTATAGTAAAAGCCTATGGGGTGCATCGCTTTATCCTACTTGCCGCCCCGGCGGCGCTGTGCGCCCCTTCAGCCACGGGCCAGGCGTCGCGAAGAGCGCCGTGCCGTGTCGAAAACGGTTCGAGGAGGAGCGTCATGACCAGGATGAAATGGGGCGCGATGGCCCTTGCGGGAGCGCTGATGGCGCTGCCGGCCGCCGCGCAGGACAAGCCGAAGGAGCTGGTGGTCGGCATCGCCACCTTCCTCTCGGGACCGGCCTCGGTCTTCGGCGTGCCGGGCCGCAACGCCGCCGATCTGCTGATCGAGGAGATCAACGCCAAGGGCGGCATTCTCGGCGTGCCGGTGAAGCCGGTCTATGTCGACGAGGGCGCCGGCACCAACCAGCTGCTCTCCGAATATCGCCGCGTCGTGCAGGAGCAGGGCGCGCAGGTGATGCTGGGCGCGATCTCGTCCGGCTCCTGCAACGCGCTGGCGCCGGTCGCGGAGGACCTCAAGGTCGTCAACGTGATGTGGGACTGCGGCACGCAGACCATCTTCGAGGACGGCAAGTGGAAGTATTCCGTCCGCACCCAGGGCCATGCCGGCGCCGAGATGATGGCGACGCTGCTCTACCTGATGAAGGCCAAGCCGGACTTCAAGACGATCGCGGTCGTCAACCAGGACTACGCCTGGGGCCGTGAGTCCTGGGCGCTGTTCCAAGCCGGGCTCAAGGCCTTGAAGCCCGATGTGAAGGTGGTGGCAGAGCTCTTCCCGAAGTTCGGCGCGCCCGACTTCTCCACCGAGATCACCCGCCTCTCGGCGCTGCGCCCGGACGTTGTGCTCTCGACCTCCTGGGGCGGCGATCTCGACACCTTCGTGCAGCAGGCGGCGGCCCGCGGCCTGCTGAAGCAGTCGACCTTCGTGCTGCCGCTGGCCGAGAGCTCGCTGGAGCGGCTGGGCGGCGTGCTGCCCGAGGGCGTGATCGTCGGCGCGCGCGGCGACCATTACTGGCGCCATCCGAAGACCAAGGACACGCCGGAGATGCAGGCCTTCGTCAAGAAGTACCGCGACAAGACCGGCGTCTATCCGATCTACCCGACCTTCCATATGCAGCAGGCCCTGACCGGCCTCGTCGCGGCCTATGACAAGGCGGGCAAGGCCGCTGGCGGCAAATGGCCGACCAAGGAGCAGGTGATCGCCGCCTTCGAGGGGCTGGAGTTCAAGTCGCTCACCGGCACGATCTCGATCCGCTCCGACCATCAGGGCCTCGAGGACCAGATGCTCGGCACCACCAAGCGCGTGCCGGACTATCCCTTCGCGGTCTACGACAAGATGGCGATCTATCCCGGCAAGCTGGTGACGACGCCGGTCGGAGAGAAGTCGCTCGACTGGTTCGCCAAGGTGAAGCCGGACCTCGTCACCGACAAGTCGATCGAGACCTTCGACTACGCGAAGTGAGGCAGGTCGCCTCCCGCGCCTGAACGCGGGCAGGGCGGGGCGATCCGAAAGCCGCTGCTAGCGGCGCGGGTCGTCCCGCCGGCCCGGCCGCCCTGCGGCGCCACGCGAAGCGCTTGAATCGAAATCTGAAGAACGGACGGCATGGCTCCAGAAATGCTCCTCCTGGCCGCGCTCGACGGCCTGGCCTATGGCTCGCTGATCTTCCTGGTCGCGGTCGGGCTGTCGCTGATCTTCGGCGTCCTCGGCATCATCAACGTCGCCCATGGCTCGTTCTACGCCATCGGCGCCTATGTCGCCGCCGCCGGGGTGCTCGCCATCGGCTCGGCCAACCTGCCGACGTGGCTCGCTTTCCCGATGCTGCTGATCGCCGCCGTGCTGGTCGGCGTCGTGCTCGGCGGGCTGACCGAGATGATCCTGCTGCGCCGGATCTACGGCAAGGAGGAGGTGCTGCAGCTCATCGTCACCTTCGCCGTCTTCATGATCCTCGAGGACGCGCAGAAGGTCGTCTTCGGCGTGCAGCCCTATTTCGCCAACGCGCCGATGAACTGGCTCGGCACGGTCGAGGTCTTCGGCATCTACTACACCAGCTACCAACTCCTGCTGATGCCGCTGGTGGCGCTGGCCGTCCTGCTCGGCCTGCGCTTCTTCCTGCGCCGCACCAGCTTCGGCCGCGCCATCGTCGCGGTGACGCAGGATCGCGAGGCGGCGACCGCCATGGGCATCGACGCCGCGCGGGTTTACCTGATCACCTTCATCATCGGCGCCTCGCTGGCGGCCTTGGGCGGGGCGCTCGCCTCCGCCACCACCTCGCTGACGCCCGGCATCGGCGCCGGCACGCTGGTGCTCTCCTTCGCCGTCGCGGCGACGGCCGGCCTCGGGCGCATCGAGGGCGCCGCGGTGGCGGCGCTGCTGATCGGCCTCGGCCGCTCGGTCGCAGTGTATTTCGCGCCGGAATTCGACGTTCTCATCCCCTATCTGATCATGATGATCGTGCTGCTGGTCCGGCCGCAGGGCCTGTTCTCGACCCTGCAGACGAGGAAGGTCTGACCATGCGCCAGCTCGTCATCGGCGCGGTCCTGATCGTCGCGCTCGCCGTCTTCCCGCTGTTCTCGCCCTGGTCCACCGTCATCCTGACGCTGGCGCTGTGCGAGGGGCTGGCGGCGCTCGGCATCCTCGTCCTGCTGCGCGCCGGGCAGGTCTCCTTCGGCCACGGCCTGTTCTTCTCCTTCAGCGCCTATGCCGTTGCCTTCCTCGCCACGGCCCGGCTCGGCCATGAGGCGCTGGTGCTGATCCCGGTCGGCATGGCGGCCTCGGGGCTTCTGGCGGCGATCGTCGGCCTGTTCGTCGTGCGCTACCGCGCGATCTTCTTCGGCATGCTCAACCTCGCCATCTCGATGGTGTTCTTCTCGCTGCTGGAGAAACTGTTCTCGATCACCGGCGGCGCCGACGGCAAGCGCGTGCCGCGGCCGACCTTCGCCGGCATCGAGCTCGGGCGCGAGCAGTTCGAGCTGACAATCTTCTATCTCACGCTCGTGCTGGCGATCGTCGCGGCCCTCTTCGTCGCGCGCTATCTGCTCTCGCCCGGCGGCAAGGCGCTGGAGGCGATCAAGTCGAACGAGACGAGGCTCGAATATCTCGGCGTCTCGCCGCGCAAGGTGCTCTATGGCGCCTATGTGCTTTCCGGCCTGCTGGCGGGGCTTGGCGGGGCGGTGATCGCGCTGGTCTCCGGCCATGTCACGCCGGAGCTGGCCTATTGGGTCCGCTCAGGCGAGTTCGTCTTCATCGCGATCCTCGGCGGCATCGGCGGCGTCGCCGGGCCGTTCCTCGGCGCGCTGATGTTCAAGATCATCCGCGGCTATGCGGCGGTCTACGCGCCCGAGACCTGGCACGCCGTGCTCGGCATCATGCTGCTGGCGATCATCTTCTTCGCCCCGGCGGGGCTGTTCGGCATCCTCTCCGGCAAGCTGGGCCGGGCCGTGCGCAGGGAGGGCGGCCAGTGAGCGCCATTCTCGAAGCAGACGACCTCAACCTGCGCTTCGGCGGCGTCCAGGCCGCCGCGGGCGCCACGCTGACGGTGCGCGCCAACGAGCGCATCGCGATCATCGGGCCGAACGGGGCCGGCAAGACCACCTTCATCAACCTGTGCACCGGCTATCTCAAGCCGCAATCGGGCCGGGTGATCTTCGACGGGCGCGACGTGACGCGGCTGTCGCCGCGCGCCATCACGCGGCTCGGCATCGGCCGCTCCTTCCAGATTCCGCAGCTCTTCCTCGACAACACGGTGATCGACAACCTGCTGCTGGCGCTGAGCGCGCGCGAGGGCAGCTGGTCGCCCTTCCTCGTGATGGAGCGGCATCCCAAGGCGGAGGAGATGTGGGAGCTGCTGGAACTCGTCGGCCTGCGCGACATCGGCGACCGCGTCGTGCGCGAGCTGCCCGAGGGCATGCGCAAGCTGATCGACATCGCCGTGGCGCTGGCACTCGAACCGAAGCTGATCTTCATGGACGAGCCGACCAGCGGCGTCTCCTCGACCGAGAAGTTCCAGGTGATGGACACGCTGACCCGCGTGCTCGACGCACGCGCCACCACCGCCGTCTTCGTCGAGCACGACATGGACGTCGTCGCCCGCTACGCCAACCGCGTCGCGGTCTGGTCGGGCGGGCGCATCGCGCTGGAGGGCACGCCGGAGGAGGTGCTGAACCATCCCGACGTGCTGGAGACCGTGATCGGGGTGGGAGTCTGAGCCATGCTGGAGATCAGGGATCTCTCCGCCGAGATCGAGGGCGTGCAGGTGCTGCGCCGGGCCTCGCTCTCGCTGGCCGATGGGGCGACGGTGGCGCTGATCGGGCGCAACGGCGCCGGCAAGACCAGCCTGCTGCGCGCCATCATGGGCTTCATGACCGTGACCGGCGGCGCCATCAGCTTCGACGGCGCGCCGCTCGACCGGGTCAAGCCGCATGAGCGCCCGCGGCTCGGCATCGGCTACGCGCCGGAGGACCGGCGGCTGTTCTCGAGCTTCTCGATCGAGGAGAATATCCGCCTGCCGGCCGAGGTGATGAAGCTGCAAGCGGCCGAGATTGCCCGCCGGCTCGACGGCATCTACGCCGTGCTGCCTGAGCTCGCCGACCTGCGCCACCGGCCGGCGGCCGGGCTCTCCGGCGGGCAGGGCAAGATGGCGGCGCTGGCGCGGGCGCTGATGGTCGGCAGCCGGGTGATCCTGCTGGACGAGCCCTTCCAGGGGCTCGCCCCGGTGCTGGCCAATCGCTACGCCGCCGCGCTGCGCACATTGCGCGACAGTCATCCCGACATCGCGCTGCTGATCACCGAGTCCAATCCCAGCCTGTTGCGCAGCTTCGCCGAGAAGGCCTATGCCATCGAGCGCGGCGAGGTCAGCGAGACCGTGCTGGCCGCAAGCTCGCTCGCCGCGGCCGGGCTGCACTGACGGGCGCGTGGGTGGCCGGCGCGCCCGCTGCCGGCCCCTGCTTCGGGAGACCTCCATGAGCGATCACGTCAGCGGCGCCACGGGCGCCGGCCGGCCCGGCGACAGCATGGCCGAGATCGAGGCCGCCTTCGCCCCGCTCGCCGGGCGGCGCATCCTCGATATCGGCTGCGGGCCGGGCCGCCTGGTCGCGGCGCTCGCCAGGCGCGGCGCGGTCGTGACCGGCGTCGATCCCGAGCCCGGGGCGGTTGCGGAGGCGCGCGCGCTGGTGTCGGACGCCGACATCCGCCAGGCCGGGGCCGAGGCACTGCCCTTCGTGGACGCCGCCTTCGACGGCGCGATCTTCCTCAACAGCCTGCATCATGTCCCGCTCGACGGCATGGATCGCGCGCTCGCCGAGGCGCTGCGCGTCGTCGGTCCGGCGGGAACGCTGCTGGTGATCGAGCCGCTGCCGCAGGGCCCGTTCTTCGAGGCGCTGCGACCTTTGGAGGACGAGACCGCGGTCAGGCTCGCCGCGCAGGATGCGCTCGCCGCCTTCGCCGCCGGCCCCGCCGATCTGGTCGACCTGCGCGAATGGGACCGGATCGAGCGCTTCGCCTCGCTGGACGTCTTCCTGGAGCGCATCGTCGCGGCCGATCCGGCCCGGCGCGACCTGCTGGACGCGGCGCGCCCCGAGATCGCCCGACGCTTCGAGGCGCATGGCGAGCCCGGCCCGCAAGGGCGCATGCTCGCCCAGCCGATGCGGATGCACCGCTTCCGGCAGGCGCGCGGCTGAGGCCGCCGCCCGCCGGCACGTCTCACATCTGCATGCCTCACATCTGGATGACGTGGCGGATGGTGCGGCCCTCGTGCAGCGCGTCGAAGCCCTCGTTGATCTCGTCGAGCGAGCTCGAACTGGTCCAGAGCTTGTCCACGGGCAGGCGCCCGCGCTGGTAGAGTTCGACGAAGCGGGGA
The DNA here is from genome assembly GCF_039673065.1 of Allobosea sp. TWI1241. Taxonomy (NCBI): domain Bacteria; kingdom Pseudomonadati; phylum Pseudomonadota; class Alphaproteobacteria; order Hyphomicrobiales; family Alloboseaceae; genus Allobosea; species Allobosea sp. TWI1241. Next base: position 219,153 of record NZ_JBDJKW010000004.1, read on the forward strand.
ATGTCGCGCACCGGGATGCAGGAGCCGACATAGGAGCCCTTCAACGTGCGCTCCTCGCCGACGAGGCGGACAGGTGCCAGCGACAGGGTGTGGCCCGGGTTGGCGAGGCCGGCCGTCGTGGTCGTGCCGCCACGCCGGGTGATCTGGTAGGCGAGGTCCAGCGCCTTGACCGAGCCGGCCATCTCCAGCCCGTGGTCGACGCCACCCCTGGTCGCGGCGCGGATCGCCTCGACCACGTCAGGCGCGCCGGCGTTGAACGTGTCGGTCGCGCCGAGTTCGCGGGCGATTGTCAGCTTCTCGTCGGAAAGATCGACTGCGATGACGCGCGAGGCGCCGCAGGCCGCAGCGCCGAGCAGGGCCGACAGCCCGACGCCGCCGAGCCCGACCACCGCGACCGTTTCGCCGGCGCGGACCTTGGCGGTGTTCACCGCGGCGCCGACGCCGGTCAGCACGGCGCAGCCGAACAGGGCGGCGATCTCGTGCGGGATGTCGGCCTCGATCTTCACCAGCGAATGGCGCGACAGCACGGCATGCTCGGCGAAGGCGGAGACGCCGACATGGTGGTGCACCGGCTGGCCTCCGAGTGAGAGCCGGCGTTCGCCGGAGAGCAGCGCGCCGGCGCCGTTGGCGGAGTTACCCGGCTCGCACAGGGCCGGGCGGCCCTCGCTGCACGGGGCGCAATGCCCGCAGGACGGCACGAAGACCATGACGACGCGGTCGCCCTTCTTGAGGTCGTGCACGCCGGGGCCGACGGCCTCGACTTCGCCTGCCGCCTCGTGGCCCAGCACCATCGGCACCGGCCGCGGGCGGTTGCCGTCGATCACCGAGAGGTCGGAGTGGCACAGGCCGGCGGCGCGCACCCGCACCAGCACCTCGCCGTCGCCCGGCGCCGCCAGCTCGACCTCCTCGATGCGCAAGGGGCGCGAGCGCGCGTAAGGGGCGGTGACGGGGCTTTCGTGCAGGACGGCGGCGCGGGTCTTCACGGCGTTTCCTCGGCGGCTCGTTGGCGTGCGATGCGGCTGCCCCGACTGCGGGGAGCCGCTCGTGTCCGGAGCTTCGAGCCGCGTCCGGCCCGTGTCAAAGACGAAAAGCCGATCAGCCGTATAAGGCGGGCGGATCGCCATCCTCGCCCAGGGTCGCGGCCCAGCTTTCGCCGGCGACGAGGCCCCGCAGGATCTCCCAGGAGAGCTGGCCGATGGCGCGTGTCGCGCTCGGCATCGGCCGCTCGGTCGAATAGGCGAGGTAGACCTTGCGGTACATCTGCGGCTGCTCGATCGACCAGGTGCGAAAGACGCCGGCGCGCTCCTGCTCGCGAACCGCCATGCGCGGCAGGATGCCGTAGCCCAGCCCGCGCTCCGCCAGCCGCTTGATCTGGGTGTAGGATTCGATCTCGATCGCCGCCTGGACGCTGGCGCCGATGCTCGCCGCCGCCTCGTCGATCTGGTCGCGCAGGCCGTGGCCGGTGCCGGGCAGGATCAGGTCGAGCCCGGCCGCCGCCTGCAGCGTCACGGGGCTGCCCGGCGCCGCCGTCACCGCCGCGAGGGCGGGCGTGCCGAACAGGCAGAGCTCCTCGGTCAGCACGTGATGGATGCCGAGGCCCTTCGGGTCGGAGGTCGAGTAGATCACCGCGAGATCGACATCGCCGCGGCGCAGCCAGTCGAGCACGAAGCCGCTCATCGCCTCGGCAATGCGGATGCGCACCTCCGGGAAGCGCTCGCGCGCCGCCTCGATCAGCGGCACGCTGAACAGCTCGCTCACCGTGCCCGGCAGGCCGATGCGGACCTCGCCGCCGGGCTGCGCGCTCTCGCCGCGCACCTCGTCCGGCAGCTCGGCGAACTGCGCCAGGATGGCCCGCGCCCGCGCGAGCAGGCGCTCGCCGGCCTCCGTCGGCTGGACGCCGCGTGTGCCGCGATGCAGCAGCGGCACGCCGAGCTCGTCCTCCATATGCCGCAGATGCTGGCTCAGCGCCGGCTGGGCGACCCTGAGCTTGGTCGCCGCCTTCGAGAACGAGCCCTGCTCGACGATGGCCGTGAAATAGCGCAGCTGGCGCAGATCCATCGTCCGACAGGTCTCCCTCTCCACGCGGCCCCTCCGGGGCGGGCCGCAGCTTTCGCTTATGCAGCGTAGAGCGAAGCGCTATTGGCCGTCCACCGGAGACCATGTGCATCCTGCTCGCCCGGCCGGAGCTCCCCCGCTTCGAGGCCGGACCTAGGAAGGCGGCAGCAAGCCCGCTTCATCAGGAGGATCGCCATGTCCTATCCGCTCACCCAGCCCGCCAGTCGCCGCGGTTTCCTGTCCGGCGCGGCAGCGCTCGCCTTTGCCGGACCGGCCTTGACCTCGGCTGCGCCGGCCTTCGCCAAGGCGCCGATCGACAAGACGCAGGCCCCGTATTTCTATCGATTCGCCCTTGGCAACGCCGAGGTCACCGTCGTGTCGGACGGGCCGCTGCCGCTGGGCGACCCCGGCAGCAACTTCCTCGGCGTCTCGAAGGAGCAGGTCTCCCAGATGCTGTCGAGCAACTTCCTGCCGACGGACAATGTCGTGCTCGAGCAGAACGTGCCGATCGTCAATTTCGGCGACCGGCTGGTGGTGTTCGACACCGGCATGGGCTTCTCCAAGGCCTTCGGGCCGACCACCGGGCGCCTGCTGAAGAGCATGCAGGAGGCGGGCATCAAGCCGGCCGACGTCGACGCCATCGTCTGCAGCCACGCCCATATCGACCATATCGGCGGCATCTGCACCGAGGACGGCAAGGCGATCTTCCCCAACGCGCAGATCTATATCAGCCAGCTCGATTTCGATTTCTGGACCGACGAGGGCAAGCTCGGCTCGCCCCTCAAGGCCTTCATCGAGCATGCGCGCAAGAACCTGCTGCCGGTGCGCGACCGCATCGTCTTCTTCAAGGACGAGCAGGAGTTCCTGCCGGGCGTGCAGGCGCTGGCGGCGCCGGGCCATTCGATCGGCCACCACATCTTCAAGGTCGCCTCGGGCGGCAAGTCCTTCGCCTTCCTCGGCGACCTGACGCACCACGCCGTGCTGCTGACCGAGAATCCGCGGCTGGAATTCGCCTATGACCACGATCCGAAGCAGGCGGTGCAGTCGCGCGTGCGGCTTCTGACCATGCTGGCCGAGGAGAAGATGCCGGTGATGTCCTATCACTTCGCCTGGCCGGGCTTCGGCAATCTCGCCAAGGCGGGCGACGGCTTCCGCTACTATCCGGCGCCGATGCAGATGCTGCGCGGCTGAAGCCGCTCCGCGCCGCGGCGTAGCCCAGCCATGCGCCGGTGCGCCTTTCCCGGGCGCACCGGCGTGCCCTAGGCTCTCCCCATAACGACGCCCGCATCCGGGCGCGCCACAGGGGAGGGATCATGGCCGTCATCAGCAGGGTCGAGGCAGGCTTCTATCGCATTCCGCTCGCGGTCGCGGTCAGCGACAGCATGCATGGCGAGATGACGGCCTTCGAGCTGAACACCGTGCGCATCACGGATGCCGACGGTGCCACCGGCGTGGGCTACACCTATACCTGCGGGCGCAACGGCGCCGCCGTCGACGCGATCCTGCGCCGGGAGATCCCCGACCTTTTGGCCGGCGAGGACGCCGACCGCATCGAGCATCTCTGGAACAAGGTCTGGTGGGCGCAGCATTATGGCGGCCGCGGCGGCCCGACCGTGCTGGCGCTCTCGGCCATGGACATCGCGCTGTGGGATCTGAAGGGCGTGCGCCTCGGCCTGCCGCTGTGGAACCTGCTCGGCGGCCATGCCGACCGCGTCAGCTGCTATGCCGGCGGCATCGATCTCGACTACCCGCTCGACCGGCTGCTGGCGCAGACCGACGACAACCTGAAGAAGGGCTTCCGTGCCATCAAGATGAAGGTCGGGCGCAAGCGGCTCTCGGAGGATGTCGAGCGAGTCGCGGCGATGCGCGCCCATCTCGGCGACGGCTTCCCGCTGATGGTCGACGCCAACATGAAATGGACGGCCGACGAGGCGATCCGCGCGGCGCGCGCCTTCCAGCCCCATGAGCTGACCTGGCTCGAGGAGCCGATCATCCCCGACGACGTCGCCGGCCATGCCCGCATCGTCCGCGAGGGCGGCGTGCCGATCGCGGCGGGCGAGAACCTGCGCACGCTGTGGGAATTCAAGCAGCTGGTCGCCACGGGCGGCGTCACCTTCCCGGAGCCGGACGTCACCAATTGCGGCGGCATCACCAGCTTCATGAAGATCGCCCATCTCGCCGAGGCCTGGAACCTGCCGGTGACCTCGCACGGGGCGCACGACGTCACCGTGCACCTGCTGGCCGCCGTCCCGAACGGCGCCTTCCTGGAGGCACACGGCTTCGGGCTCGATCGCTACATCGCCGAGCCGCTGCGCATCGAGGATGGGCTGGCGATCGCGCCCTCGCGTCCGGGGCACGGCATCGTCTTCGACTGGGCCGGGCTCGAGGCCCTGCGCGGCTGAAGCCGGGGCGCTGGCCCCGTCCTGCAGCCCGCCTGCGTCAGAGCACGTCGTGAACCCGCAGCCGCGTGGATTCCATGTGGATGCGGATCACGGTGGCGAGTTGGTCGGCGTCGCGGCGCTCCAGCGCCTCGATCATCTGCTCGTGCTCGGCGACGGCGTCGGCCCATTTGACCTCGCCCTCGTTGCCGATGAAGCGCAGGCGCTTGATGCGGGCCTGCAGCGTGCCATGCATCTCGACCAGCACCTCATTGCCCGAGGCCGCGACGATCGCGCTGTGGATCGCCTGGTTGAGCTTGAAATATTCGAGCCGGTTGCGGCTGGCGTAGTAGCGCATCATCGCGTCGTGCAGGCCGCGAATCTCGGCGATGGTCTCGTCGGGGGCGAGCGCGCAGGCCATGCGCCCGCCGAGCTCCTCGAGCGTCTTCAGCACCTCGAGGATGTTCTTCATGTCGAAGGCGCTGAAGCGGCGGACGATCGCGCCCTTGGCGGGCTGGATCTCGACCAGCCCCTCGCTCGCCAGCGTCTTGATCGCCTCGCGCAGCGGGGTGCGCGACACGCCGAGCTGGGCGCCGACGACGCCCTCGTTGATGCGCTGCCCCGGCGTGAGGCGGCCCTCGATGATCATGTCGCGCAGGCGCTCGAGCACCTCGTCGTGCAGGGTCCGGCGCATGATGCGCGGGATTCCCTCCGCGCTTCCGTCCATCGTTCCCACATCGTTGCTCATCGCCGCTCCTCGCTCCTTGTTGTTGTACGGCATGGCGAATTGGCGCTGTCAACGTGGCGCGACGCCATCCGCTGGCCCTGGCAGTTTCCCCCTCTGCGCGGCTACCTTACGGAAGGCTCGCGCCCGCACTATAGGCATATGTAATTATGCTGCATACAGAATACTTGATCGTCCCGTATGCGCATGATACCCGCCTTCTCATGGATATCGGCCCGCGGCGACGGGCGACCGGGAGGACGAGATGAACACCCAGGCGCAAACCTCTCTGCCAACGATCGCTGTGGCGATGGGCGACCCGTCCGGGATCAGCCCCGAGCTGACCGCCCGCATCCTGGCCGAGGCCGATCTGCGCTCCGCCGCCGACTATGTCGTCTTCGGCGACCTGCGCCTGTTTCAGATGGGCGCCGACGATGCCGGCCTGACGCCCGACCTGCTGGTGATCGGGGAAGGCGACGCCATCCCCGCCGGCGCCGGCAAGCCGGTCTTCGTCGACCTGAAGAACCATGATCCGGCCGATCTGCAGCGCGGCAAGGCGACGCTCGCCGGCGGCAAGGCCGCGACCGACAATTTCCGCCGCGCGCTGCGCCTCGCCGCTGCCGGCCAGGCCGATGCGGTGTTCTTCACGCCGTTCAACAAGGCGGCGATGCGCTTCGCCTATCCGGGCTATGACGACGAGATCCGCTTCGTGCGCGACGCCATCGACTTCGAGGGCGCCGCCAGCGAGTTCAACGTGCTCGAGGGGCTGTGGAACTGCCGCGTGACCTCGCACATCCCGCTCTCCGAGGTGGCGAAGAACATCACCGGCGAGCGCATTCTGCGCGCGCTGACGCTGTCGGACATGAACCTGCGCGCCGCCGGCTTCAACCCGCCGCGCATCGCCGTGGCGGGCATCAACCCGCATGCCGGCGACGGCGGCAATTTCGGTCGCGAGGAGATCGACGTGATCGAGCCGGCGGTGAAGCTCGCCAAGGAGAAGGGCTTCACGGTCGAGGGGCCGTTCCCGTCCGACACCGTGTTCCTGCGCGCCAAGAACGGCGATTTCGACGCCGTGCTGACGATGTATCATGACCAGGGTCAGATCGCGATGAAGCTCATGGGTTTCGATCGCGGCGTCACCCTGATCGGCGGCTTCCCCTTCCCGATTTGCACGCCGGCTCATGGCACGGCCTATGAGATCGCCGGCAAGGGCATCGCCAATCTGGGCGCGACCCGCGCCGCCCTCGCGCTCGCCATCAAGATGGCCGGCGAGAAGAAGGCGGCCTGATCATCGTCCCGGAAGCGGTCGCCAAGAGCCGCGCAGACAAGACGCGTATCCCCACAAGGAGGAAATGATGAAGCATCTCTGTGTCATGGCCGGCGTCGCCGCCGCGTCCTTCGCGGCGATGGCCGCCCCGGCTGTCGCCTGGCAGCCGACCAAGCCGATCGAGTTCGTCGTCACCTCGGGTCCCGGCGGCGGCACCGACAACTTCGCCCGCATCGTCCAGTCCATCATCGCCAAGCACAAGTTGGTCGATCAGTCGATCGTCGTGCTGAACAAGGGCGGCGGCAGCGGCGCCGAGGGCTACATCTACGGCAAGGCCGGCAAGGGCGACCCCCACCGCGTCGTCTTCGGCACCAACAACGCCTATCTGCTGCCCTACGTCGCCAAGCTCGGCTACAAGGTCTCGGACCTGACGCCGGTTGCCGGCCTCGCGCTCGATGAGTTCCTGATCTGGGTCAACGGCAACTCGCCCTATAACGACGCCAAGGCCTATATCGACGCGGTCAAGGCCAAGCCGGGCGGCTTCAAGATGGCCGGCAGCCAGTCCAAGGACACCGACCAGACCCTGACGGCGATGATCCAGGAGGCCACCGGCGCCCGCTGGATCTACGTGCCCTTCCAGGGCGGCGGCGCCGCGGCGGTGCAGCTCGCCGGCGGCCATGTCGACTCCAACACCAACAACCCCAACGAGAATGTCGGCCAGTGGAAGGCCGGCCAGGTGAAGCCGCTCTGCGTGTTCTCGCCGGTGCGCCTCGCCAAGAGCGAGCCGATCCATGACGGCAAGGGCTGGGGCGACATCCCGACCTGCAAGGAAGCCGGCCTGCCGCTGGAGTCCTTCCAGATGCCGCGCACCGTCTGGATGCCGGCCGACGTGCCGGCCGACGCGGTCGCCTTCTACGCCGACGTGATGGAGAAGGTCTCCAAGACGCCGGAATGGGCCGAGTTCATCGCCCGCACCGCGCAGACCGCCCGCTTCATGAAGGGCAAGGAGTTCACCGACTTCGTCGCCAAGGACGAGGCGGCCAACGCCAAGGTCTTCAAGGCCGAGGGCTGGGCGGTCAACTGACCGCGGCCTCGCGGATGATCATCATCCCATGACATCGACCCGGGCCGATCCACGCGTCGGCCCGGGCTTCGGCACAGGCTGCGATGCCGGGTCCCGTCGCGCGCGGCGGGCCCCGGCATCGCAGCCGCAGACCGGCATCAGTGAAAGGGCGTCCTGCTCATGATCACGCGCTTCCAGGCCGAGATCGCCACCGCGATCGCCACCCTCTGCTTCGGCCTCGTCATCGTCACGGGCTCGCGCGAATTCGGCGTCGGCTGGGATTCCTCCGGCCCGCAGCCGGGCGCCTTCCCCTTCTATGTCGGCCTTCTGATCGCGCTCGCCAGCGCCGGCACCATCGTCACCACGATCGTGCGCCGCATCGGCGGCTCTGCGGCCCTGGCGGAGGGCTTCCTCGACGGGGCTCAGGCCAAGCGCGTCGCCTCCTTCTTCTTCCCCATGCTCGGCTTCGTCGTCTGGAGCGTGCTCGGCGGCATGTACACCGCGACGGTGGTCTATCTCGCCGGCGTGATGCGCTTCCAGGGCGGCTTCGGCTGGCTGCCCAGCCTCGCCACCGCCATCGGCACCGCCGCGGCGTTCTATTTCGGCCTCGAGAAGTTCGCCCAGGTCGGCCTGCTCAAGGGGCCGCTCGACATGCTCCTCGGCCTCTGATCCCAGCGAGACGGAACGGAACGTCCCATGGAAAACTTCGCCTCGCTCATGCACGGCTTCGAGGTGGCGCTGACCTGGCACCACGTCGCCCTGATGATGGCCGGTGTCCTGCTCGGCATCCTCGTCGGCGTGCTGCCCGGCCTCGGCGCCCCCAACGGCGTCTCGCTGATGCTGCCGCTGACCTTCACCATGGACCCGGTCTCGGCGATCATCCTGCTGACCTCGCTCTACTGGGGCGCGCTGTTCGGCGGCTCGACCACCTCGGTCCTCTTCAACATCCCCGGCGAGCCCTCCTCGGTCGCGACGACCTTCGACGGCCATCCGATGGCGAAGCAGGGCAGGGCGGCGGAAGCGCTGTCCTTCGCCTTCCTGTCGGCCGGCATCGGCGCCATGGCCGGCGTGATCGTCATCACGCTGCTGTCGAGCTGGGTCGCGAATTTCGCGCTGAAGTTCTCCTCGCCCGAGTATTTCGCGGTCTACTTCATGACCTTCGCCAGCTTCGTCGGGCTGGGCGGCGCCTCGCCCTTCAAGACGCTGGTCGCCATGGCCATGGGCTTCGCCTTCGCCACGATCGGCATGGACTCGGTCTCGGGCAATGTCCGCCTGACCTTCGAATACGACGTGCTTCTGGCCGGCATCTCCTTCCTGATCGCGGTTATCGGCCTGTTCGGCCTCGGCGAGCTGCTCCAGACCATGGAGGAGGGGCTGCGCTTCCAGGGCATCAAGGCGAAGGTCAGCCCGCGCGACGTGCTGGCTACCGCCGCCAAGCTGCCGCGCTACTGGTTCGCGCTGCTGCGCTCCAGCATCATCGGCATCTGGATGGGCATCACGCCCGGCGGGCCGACCGCGGCCTCCTTCATGAGCTACGCCATGGCCAAGCGCTCCTCGCGCCAGCCGGAGAAGTTCGGCAAGGGCGAGCCGGAGGGCGTGATCTCGCCGGAGACGGCCGACCACGCGGCGGGCTCGGCGGCGATGCTGCCGATGCTGGCGCTCGGCATCCCGGGCTCGGCGACGGCCGCCGTGATGATGGGCGGGCTGATGATCTGGGGCCTCAACCCCGGCCCGATGCTCTTCGTCGAGCGGCCGGACTTCGTCTGGGGCCTGATCGCCTCGATGTATCTCGGCAACGTCGTCGCGGTCGTCGTCGTGCTCGCCACGATCCCGCTCTTCGCCTCGATCCTGCGCATCCCGTTCTCGATCATCGGGCCGCTGATCGTCGTGGTCTGCTTCATCGGCGCCTATACGGTCGCCAGCAAGGAGTTCGACATCTGGGTGGCGCTGGCCTTCGGCATCGTCGGCTATGTCTTCAAGAAGCTCGACTATCCGATCGCGCCGCTGGTGCTGGCCATGGTCATCGGCGACAAGGCGGAGGATGCCTTCCGCCAGTCGATGATCTTCAGCCAGGGTTCGCTCTCGATCTTCTGGTCGAATCCGCTGGTGTCGACGCTGATGACGATCGCGCTCTCGCTGCTGCTGTTCCCGCTGTTCGGATCCGCCCGTCGCGGCGTGCGCCGGCTGGTGACGCGCCGGGCCGCCAAGGCCTGAGACGGACCCTCTTTCCCTCTCCAACGTTCCGGAGCAAGCTCATGACCCTGCCGCTGAACGGCATCATCCCGATCGTTCCGACGATCTTCCACGAGAACGGCGACCTCGATCACGAGGGCAACCGCCGCGTCATGGACCTCTCGGTCGACCAGGGCGTCGACGGCGTCTGCATCCTGGCGAACTTCTCGGAGCAGTTCCTGCTGACCGACGAGGAGCGCGACCAGGTCATGCGCCTGTCGATCGAGCAGATCGCCGGCCGCGTCGCGACGGTGGTCACCACCTCGCACTTCTCGACCCGCATCGCGGCGCAGCGCGCCAAGGCCGCGGCCGAGGCCGGCGCCGACGCGCTGATGATGATGCCGCCCTATCACGGCGCGCTGCTCAAGGCCGACGAGCAGGGCATGATCGAGCATTTCGAGACCGTGGCCGAGGCCTGCGGCATCCCGATCATCCTGCAGGACGCCCCGCTCTCCGGCGTCACCATGACCGTCGATTTCATGCTGCGCCTCAACAAGCGCGTGCCGCTGGTCAACTGCTTCAAGATCGAGGTGCCAGGCACCGCCAACAAGCTGCGCGCGCTGGTCGAGGCCGGCGGCGCGGCGATCAAGGGCCCGTTCGACGGCGAGGAAGCCATCACCCTGATGGCCGATCTCGACGGCGGCGCGACCGGCACCATGACCAGCGCGATGATCCCCGACCTGATCAAGCCGATCCTGCATGCGCATGCGGCCGGCGACCGCAAGACGGCGGCCGAGCTCTATGCGCGCGTCCTGCCGATCATCAACTACGAGAACCGCCAGTGCGGCTTGCGCGCCGCCAAGGCGTTGATGCTGGAAGGCGGCGTGATCAAGTCCGACGCCGTCCGCCATCCGCTGACCCCGCTGCATCCGAAGACCCGCGAGGGGCTGCTGGAGCTGGCGCGCGAGCTGAACCCGCTCTCGATCCGCTGGGGCAAGTAAGCTCAGGCCCGCGGGCTTCTCCCGCCGCGCTGCTCGTGACGGCGCGGCGGGCTCTCCTCGAAAGGCACCCGCATCGCGCGGGTGCCTTTCGCATTTCCGGAGAGGCTCAGCCCTTGCTCCACACCGCCAGCTCGTAGCCGTCCGGGTCGGTGAAGTGGAAGCGGCGCCCGCCGGGGAAGTCGAAGACCGGCTTCACGATCCGGCCGCCGGCCGCCTCGATCGCGGCCTGCACGGCGGCGAGGTCGTCGGCATAGAGGATGACCAGCGGTCCGCCCGGCATCGGCGTGCCGATATCGGTGAAGCCGCCTTCGAGCCGGCCATCGGCGAAGGCGCAGTAGTTCGGGCCGTAATCCGTCATCGTCCAGCCGAAGGCCTGCGCGTAGAAGCTGCGCGCCCGGGCGATGTCGGTGACGACGAACTCGACATAGTCGATGCGGCGGTCATGGGGCGAGGTCGGCATGGCGCAGTCCTGTAAGTGTGTCGGCGGATTGAAGCGGACGCCTTGCCGGCGCGGGGCGACGGGCGGTGTCAGCAGTGCGCCGGGTTTGCGCCGGCACGCCGATATTGTAGCCAGAGAGCGACAGGCCGCGAAGGCCGCTTCGTGCAGGATTGTCGGCAAGGCTGCCGGCTGAGATCACAGGGAACAGCAGATCATGAGCGAGACGACCGTTTCTCCCGCCGAGGCCCTGATCGCCGCCCGGCGCGGCCCGTCCCTCGCGGAGATCGCCACCCTGCCGGTCCCGGCCGACATCGATGCCGGCTTCGCCGCCCAGGCCGCCGTCAGCCGCGCGCTCGGCTACCGCAATGCCGGCTGGAAGGTCGCGATCGCCGAGGGCGGCCGCCCGGTGGCCGGCCTGATGCCCGGCCCCTGGCTCGAGCCCGGCATGACCTATCGCGGCGTGCATGGCGCCGAGCTGCGCGTCGAGATCGAGCTGGCCATCCGTCTCGGCCGCGACATGCCGCTGCGCCCGGGCCGTCCCTACAGCCGCGAGGAGCTGCTCGACCATTGCGACGCCGCCTTCGTCGGCATCGAGATCGTCGAGAGCCGCATCGACGATTGGACCCATGTGCCGTTCCCGCTCTGGATCGCCGATTCGCTCGGCCATGGCGGCTACATCCTCGGGCCGCAGGTGCCGTTCGCGATCTTCGACGACATCCCGGCGCTGACCTGCACGGTCGAGCTCGACGGTGACGTGCTCTACGAGCGCCAGGCAGTCCATGCCAATGGCGACCCGCTGGTGCCGGTGCTCGCCTGGGCGAACCGCGCGGAGGAGGGGCCCCTCGGCGGGCTCGAGGCCGGGCAGATCATCACCACCGGCAGCCTGTGCGGCGGCGTGCTCGCGCCGACGGTCGGCCCCGTCGTCACCCGCCTCGACCCCGTCACCGCGATTTCCTTCGCGCTCGCCGAGCAGGCCGACTGAGCGATTCGGCCATCCCGGCGGCCGCGTCGGGATGGCCAACTTTTCGTTCAGATTTACGGTTGATGGTGCGTTGAGGACGCCCGTCGGATTGCGGGCAACTGGCGGCGAGGTCACAAATTGACCGCATTCGCTGCGTCACAGGTTGAGTTGCGTTGGAGGCGAGATGCGGTCATGGCGGAGGCGGGGGATCGGTTTGGCGGGCGGTGGCGCCTGCGCGGTCGCGGCCTTCATCGGCGCTGACATCCCTTCCGCACGCGCCTTCGATCTCTCCTCGCTCGACGTCTTCGGCCTGTTCGGCTCGAAGGAAAAGCCGCCGGCCGTCAGCGCGACGACCGTCCCCTACGAATTGCGTTTCGAGATCACCGGCGTCGAGAGCGAGAGCGCGCTGAAGCGCAGCCTTGAGGACGCCTCGCTGCTCTATCGCCTGCGCCAGGACGCGCCGCCCGACGGCGAGACGCTGGCGCGCCGCGCCGCAGCCGACATCAACCCGCTGATCGACGCGCTCTGGGCGCAGGGCTATTTCAACGCCCAGGTCTCGATCGCGCTCGACGGCGTCGCGGTGACGCGCGCCGGCGAGACGCCGCACGCCTTCGCCGCGGCGGCCGAGCGTTATCGCAACCGCGCCGCCGCGCCGCTGGTCGTCACCGTCGAGGCCGGCCCGCTCTTCAAGCTGCGCAATGTCGACATCGTCGAATCCGGCCGCCGCGATCCGACGGCGCAGATCGCCGATCCCGGCAAGGTCTCGGGCCTGGTCTCCGGTGATCCGGCGCTGTCGAGCTCGATCCGCGCCGCCCAGGCCGCGCTCGTCGACTACTGGCGCGAGCGCTCGCGTCCGCTGGCCCGCGTCGTCGAGGTCCGCCCGGTGGTCGATCACGCGGCGCGGACCATGGACGTGGCGCTCGTGATCGATCCCGGCCCGGTCGCCGGCTTCGGCGACGTCTCGGTGACCGAGCATGGCGACATCCCGCCCGAGGTCATCCGCTCCTTCATCTATCTGGAGCCAGGCGATCCGTATTCGCCCAAGGCGCTGGCCGATACGCGCAAGTCGATCGCGCAGATCCCGGCGGTTGGCTCGGTGCGGCTGCGCGAGGGCACCAGCCTCGACGGCGCCGGCAACCTGCCGCTCTTCGTCGAGGTGAACGAGCGCCCCAAGCGCCTGATTGGTTTCTCGGCCCGCTATTCGACCATCGACGGCCCGGCGGTGAAGACCTATTGGGAGCACCGCAACCTGTTCGGCGGTGCCGAGCGGTTGCGGCTGGAAGGCGACATCTTCTTCGCCCCGCGCATCGACGGCACCAAGATCCAGCGCTTCGGCGACTTCCTGCCGAGCGATCTCGGCGGGCGCTTCTCCGCGAGCTTCATGAAGCCGGCGCTGGGCGGCAGCCGCAACGACCTGCTGGTCGACGTGGTCGGCACGCGCGAGCGCATCGGTACCAATCGCTTCGGCGGCTATACCGGCCGCTACGTCACCGGTAGCGTCGGCATCCGCCATCGCTTCAGCGACGTGTTCTCGATCCAGGCAGCGCTGGAGGCCGAGCGCGGCCAGACCAGCGACGTGCTCGGCCAGGTCGATTACATGATCGCCGGCGTGCCGCTGTCGCTGCGCTACGATTCCACCGACAATGCGCTCGATCCGACCCGCGGCCTGCGTATCACCGCCTCCGTCGCGCCCTATGCCGCCTTCGGCCGCCATGATGCGCCCTTCGTGCAGAGCAAGGCCTCGATCGCCGGCTATTACGCGCTCGACGAGGACGCCCGCTACGTGCTCGCCGGCCGGGTCGGCCTCGGCTCGATCGCCGGTGCCGATCTCGACCAGGTGCCGGCGACGCGGCGCTTTTATGCCGGCGGCGGCGGCTCGGTGCGCGGCTACGCCTATCGCACGCTGTCGCCGCTCGGCCCGCTCTTCCACCTCACCGGCGGCCGCAGCCTGTTCGAGGCCTCGGTCGAGGCGCGCATCAAGATCACGCGCACCATCGGCATCGTGCCCTTCTTCGACGCCGGCATGGCCTTCGAGAGCGAGATCCCGAACTTCAAGCAGAAGCTGCAATACGCCGCCGGCCTCGGCCTGCGCTATTACACGCCGATCGGGCCGATCCGCCTCGACGTGGCTGCGCCGCTCAATCCCCGCAAGGGCGACAAGCCCGTCGCTCTCTATATCAGCGTGGGGCAGTCCTTCTGATGGCCAGGCTGCGCATCACCCGTCTCGCCGCCCTGTTCGCCGCCGTCGCGGTCGCCGGCGCGCTGGTGCTCGTCACCGCGCTCGGCGGCTTCGCCCAGAACGCCCAGAGCGAGCGCGGCGTGCTCGCCGACCTGATCTCCAAGGCGCTGTCCACCGATGGCAGCCAGGTCTCGATCGGCGCGGTCGATGGCGCGCTCTCTTCGGACGCGACGATCCGCGACATCGTGATCTCCGACCGCGACGGCCCCTGGCTGAAGCTCGACCGCGCCCGCCTGATCTGGACGCGCACCGCGCTGCTGATGCGCCGGCTTGAGGTCAACCGCCTCGAGATCGGCAAGCTCGAGATTTTGCGCCGGCCCGTGCCGAACCCGGCCGCCGCCGCGGCGCAGGCCGATGCCGGGCCGCTGCTGCCGGAACTGCCGCTCAAGGTCATCGTCGAGGCCTTCCAACTCGGCGAACTGGCGCTCGGCCCCACCGTCATTGGTGCCCCTGCGCGCATCTCGGCGGAGGGCGCCGCCCGGCTCGGCCCGCCCAATGAGGGGCTCGACCTCCGGCTCGCGGGGCGACGGCTCGACATGGGCGGCAGCCTCGACGTCGACCTGCGCTTCGTGCCGGAGAACAGCCGTCTGCGGCTCGGCCTCAAGCTCGACGAGCCGGCCGGCGGCCTGATCTCGACCATCGCCGACCTGCCGAACCGCCCGCCGGTCAAGCTCGATGTCAATGGCGACGGCCCGCTCGACGCCTTCCGCGCCACGCTGCGCTTCGACGCCGGCCCGACCATCGGCGCCGACGGCACCGCCGATCTCTCGCGCCAGGGCGCGGCGCGCCGGCTGCTACTCGCGCTCGACTCCCGCATCGCCGGCCTGATGCCGCCGCCGGCCGCCCCGGTGTTCGAGGGCTCGACCCGGCTCGACGGCACGGTGGTGTTCGGCGATGACGGCGCCGTCTCCGTCGATGGGCTGGCGCTCGTCTCGGCGCTGGCGCGCCTCGATGTCCAGGGGCGCTACGCCGCCGACAAGACGCTCGATTTCCACGTCACCGCCGGTGCCCGGCCGAATCAGCAGGGCCGCACCGTCGCGGCCGGTGCCGAGATCGAGAAGCTCGCCTTCGACGCGCGCATCCAGGGCGAGGCCGCGGCGCCGCGCGTCGACGCCCGGCTGGAGGCGGGCGGCGTGCGCGTCGCGGAAGGCAGCCTGCGCCAGCTCGGCCTCACCTTCGCCGCGACCCCACGACCGGGCGCCGACGGCGCACCGACCACCATCGTCCTGACCTCGGACGGCGAGGCCAGCGGCATCGCCCTGACGGACCCGGCGCTGGCGCGCTTCGTTGGAGACCGGCTGCGCTTCACCCTGCGCGGCACGGCCGTCGACGGGCTCGCCGATTTCGAGACACTGAAGCTCGGTTTCGCCGGCGTCGAGCTCGACTATGTCGGCGCACTCGGCAATGAGCGCGTGCAGGGCAGGGCGCGCGCGGTGCTGCCCGAGTTGGCGCGGCTCAGCGGCCTCGCCGGCCGCTCGCTCGCCGGCTCCGCCCGTGTATCGGCCGAGATCGACGGCTCGCCCAAGCGCAAGACCTATGCGGTCAAGCTTGACGGCGGCGCCGAGGCGCTGCGGCTCGGCCAAGAGGCGGTCGACCGGCTGCTCGCCGGCAAGGTCACGGTCGGCGGCGATTTGCGCCTGCCGCCCGAAGGGGGCCTCTCCGTCAGCGGCCTGCGCATCGCCGGCAGCCATGTCACCGCCAGCGCCGACGGCGCGCTCGGGCCCAAGGGCTCGAACCTGCGCGCCACTATCGCGATCCCCGATCTGCGCCGGGCCGACCCGCGCCTCTCCGGCCGCGGCGCCTTCGATGCGACGCTGACCGGCCCGCTCGACAAGCTCGACGCGGCGCTGACCGCGGCCATCACCAACGCCACCATGCTCGGCCGCCCGGTGCCGCGCCTCGCGCTAGACGCCAGCTTGCGCGACCTGCAGGGCGCGCTCGCCGGCGAGGCCCGCCTGTCCGGCGAGATCGAGGGCAAGCCGGCCACCGGCACGCTGCGCTTCGCCAAGGCGCCGGATGGCGGCTGGACCCTGCCGCAGCTCGACATGGCGGTCGGTTCGGCCAGGCTCGCCGGGGCGCTCGACCTCGATGCCGCCGGCCTCGCCGAAGGCAGGATCACGCTGGCCGCCCGCAATCTCGATGATCTCTCGGCGCTCGTCCTCGCCAAACTGGGCGGCAGCCTCGATGCGGACCTGACGCTGGCGCGCCCCGATGGCGGCCAGAATGTCGACGTGAAGGCCACGGCCCAGCGCCTTTCGGCGCCGAACCTTTCGCTCGACCGGCTCGATGCGAGCCTGTCGCTCGCCGATGTGCTGCGCAAGCCGCGCATCGACGGCGACGTGCGCGTCGACCGCGCCGTGATCGCCGGCGAGCCGGTCAGCGCGATCCGCTTGACCGCTCGCGGCGCCGCCGATGCCAGCGATCTCAAGCTCGACGCCAGCGCGCGCGGTTTTGCCCTCGCGGCCGAGGGGCGCCTTGCGGTCGCCGGCCCGCTGCGCTTCGACCTCGCCCGCTTCGAGGCGCGCCGCGACAATCGCCGCATCGCGCTCGCCAAGCCCGCGAGCTTCGTCTCGACCGAGAAGGGGCTCACGATCCGCGACCTGGCGCTGGCGGTCGACGGCGGCCGCATCACGCTGGACGGCCTCGCCGGCGAGACGCTCGACCTGACCTTCGCCGCCCGCGCCGTGCCGCTCTCCGCGGCGAAGCTCGCCGTGCCCTCGCTCGACCTGTCCGGCACGCTGGAAGCCGATGCCACCATCCGCGGCCGCGCCGACAGCCCCGCCGGCTCCTGGCGGCTGCGCGTGGCGCGGCTGGTCTCGCCGGAAACCCGCGGCGCCGGGCTGCCGCCGCTCGAGATCGCCGGTCAGGGCAAGCTGGAGGGCGGCCGCAGCACCGTCGACGCCAGCCTTAAGGCCGGCAACGCCATCAATCTGACCGCGACGGGCGCGGTGCCGCTCGGCGGCGCCGGCGCGATCGACCTCGCCATTCGCGGACAGGCCGACGCCGCGCTGGCCAATCCCAGCATCGCCGCCGACGGCCGCCGGCTCACCGGCCGCGTCGCCATTGACATGCGCGCCGCCGGCACCCTCGCCGATCCCCGCCTCTCTGGCGGCGCGACGCTCGCCAACGGCACCTTCAGCGATGCGCTCCAGGGCGTTAAGCTGAACGCCATGGAGGCGCGCATCACCGCCAACGGCACGGCGCTCGTCATCGAGCGCTTCACCGCCCGCACGCCTGGCAACGGCACGCTCTCGGCCCGCGGCAACGTCGCCGTCGATCCCGCCGCCGGCTTCCCCGGGCAGATCCGCATCGAGGGCCAGCGCGCCCAGCTGGTCGACAACGGCATCGTCACCGCGGTC
This sequence comes from Allobosea sp. TWI1241, assembly GCF_039673065.1. Lineage (NCBI taxonomy): Bacteria > Pseudomonadati > Pseudomonadota > Alphaproteobacteria > Hyphomicrobiales > Alloboseaceae > Allobosea > Allobosea sp. TWI1241. Next base: position 236,811 of record NZ_JBDJKW010000004.1, read on the forward strand.
GCCGATCTCGCGCTCGACATCACCGGCCCGCTGGCGCAGAGCCCGCGCGTCTCGGGGCGCGTCGGCCTCACCTCCGTCGAGGTCGCGGTGCCGGACCGTCTTCCGTCGAACCTGCGGCCGGTGGACGGCATCCGCCACGTCAACGCCAAGGGCCAGGCCGCCGCCCGTCTTGCGGCCGAAAAGCGTGCGCGCGCGCTGGCCGCGCGCAAGGGCGCGCGCACGCCGGTGTTCAATGCGCTGCTCGACATCACCGTCTCGGCGCCCGGCCGAGTCTTCATCCGCGGGCGCGGCATCGATGCCGAGCTCGGCGGCGAGCTGCGCGTCGGCGGCACCTCGGCGGCGCCCGAACTCACCGGCGGCTTCGACCTGCGCCGCGGCCGCCTCAGCGTCGCCAGCCAGCGTCTCGACTTCAGCCGCGGCCGCATCACCTTCGCGGGCGACGTCACGCCGGAGCTCGACTTCGTCGCCGAGACCCGCGCCGCCGACGTGACCGCGCGCATCATCATCTCCGGCAGCGCGGCCTCGCCGGAGTTCGCCTTCACCTCCTCGCCGGAGCTGCCGCCCGACGAGGTGCTGTCGCGCCTGCTGTTCGAGCGGGCTTCGGGCGCGCTTTCACCCTTCCAGGCGCTGCAACTCGCCCAGACGGCGGCGCAGCTCTCGGGCGCGGGCGGCGACGACGTGTTCGAGAAGATCCGCCGCCAGCTCGGCGTCGACAATCTCGACATCCAGGTCGGCCCGGGCGGCCCGACCGTCGGCGTCTCGCGCTCGCTGGCCGACGGCGTGACGCTCGGCGTCAAGGCCGGCGCCAAGCCCTCCGACAGTGGCGTCTCCGTCGGCGTCGACCTGACGCGCCGCCTCAAGCTCCAGGCCGAGACCAATGCCGACGGCAGCGCCGCGGTCGGCATCGGCGCGGAGTGGGAATACTAGCGGTATCGTGAGGAGGCGGCGGCGTGCTGCCGCCGCGCCCGCCGCTGGTCGCAAGCTGCTCATCCCCTGCGCCGGGCCGCGGTTCCTGCCTCCGCCAGTCCGCCTTCCTAGGCCGGCGATCCGACCCGGCTTCGAATCCCTCCTGACAGCCCTCACGCCAGTCATGACGACGCCTTCGCGGCGGCTTGCGTGATTCTGGCGGATTCGTCCGGGAAACCGCCGGATTCCCGCTTGCGCAAGCCTGCGAAGGGGGCCGTCGGGGCTCTGGTAGTTAACCGGGTCTTAATTTCGACGGAGAAAGCGTGGCGATGTTGCAACACCGGGGGGCAAAGCGCCCTCTGCGGGGGGCCGGTGGCGCCATGACGGTTGATCGCGGGGCGGGCTTTCGCGATGGTGATTTTGCGGCGGGACATTCCCGGTCGCTGTTTTTCGCCTACGCCTTCGAATGGTTCGGGGACGCAGGCGAAAGACCGGGATAAAGCGAATTCGCCGGACAGGTCTCCTGGGGCTGCCGGCAGTGAATAAGCCGAAGCCCGAGGGTCTCGAAACTCTTTTGGAGGTAATCAAATGAAGCTCGTCAAGAGCCTCCTCCTCGGTTCCGCCGCCGGCTTCGCCGCGGTCGCCGGGGCTCAGGCCGCTGACCTTCCCTCGCGGAAGGCCGCTCCGGTCGAGTACGTTCGTGTCTGCTCCGCCTACGGCGCTGGCTTCTTCTACATCCCGGGCACCGACACCTGCCTGCGCGTTTCGGGTCGCGTTCGCGCCGAGTACGTCGTCGGCAAGCGCTTCGGCACCGGCCAGGACGGCTACGGCACCCGCGCCCGCGGTCAGGTCAACTTCGACGCCCGCACCGCGACCGCTTACGGCACGCTGCGTACGTTCATCCGCTACCAGCTGAACAACAACGGCGGCCAGTACGCCAACTCGAACGTCAACGGGATCCTGTTCCCCGGCGCTCGTACCACCAACAGCAGCGACGCTCTGCTCGACCTGGCCTTCGTCCAGTTCGGCCCGATCACCGCTGGTCGCGCGCAGTCGTTCTTCGACTTCTACGCCAACGACTACGGCTTCAACGTCGTCCGCACCTCGGACAACCGTCTGAACCTGCTGGCCTACACCGCCACCTTCGGCTCGGGCTTCTCGCTGACCGTGTCGGCCGAGGATCGCTCTTCGGGCACCGCCAACCGTGAGGCCGGCGCTGTGACCCGCTTCGGCGCCGCCGGCGTTGCGCTGGCTGGCCAGGAGTGGCCGGATGTCGTCGCGTCGCTCCGCGTCGACCAGGGCTGGGGCTCCGCTCAGCTGTCGGGCGCCATCGCCCAGCGTAAGGTCAACATCGCCCAGAACGCCTTCCTGGCTCGCGGTGGCGACCATGTCGGCTTCGCTGTCCAGGGCGGCGTGAAGATCAACCTGCCGTTCCTCGCCGCTGGCGATGCCCTGTTCCTGCAGGCCGCCTATGCTGACGGCGCTGTCGGCTACCTCGGCTACGGCACGAACTTCGGCCTCGGCCGCTTCGGGCCTCTGGTCCTGGGCGACATCTCGGTCGATCCGGTCTCGGGCAAGGTCAGCAGCACGAAGGGCTACTCGTTCGTCGCCGCCCTGCGTCACTACTGGACCCCGCAGCTGCGTTCGGAAGTGTATGGTTCGTACTCCAAGCTCGACCTGCGCTACACCCACGCCGCCGCCTTCTACGCTGGCCCGGTCCGCTCGCTGGATCCCAAGGAGCTCCGCATCGGCGCCAACCTGATCTGGTCGCCGGTCGCCGGTCTCGACATCGGTGTCGACGTGCTCTACCAGCGCGTCGAGCTCGCCACCCGCTTCCAGACGCTCCGCAACGACGTGACCCGCACGGGCGCGTTCGCCAAGAGCCAGGACGGCTGGGTTGGTCGCCTGCGCATCCAGCGCGACTTCTGATCGATCTTCCGATCGTGATGGTGGAAGCCCCGGGGAAACCCGGGGCTTCTTTCGTTTTGGGCGGCGTCCGCCCGTGGAACGCCGGTACTCCATCTGGCGGTTTTGCCGCCGCCATCGGCGATTGCCGTGAATCGCGCTGCCGATTGCCTTGACTTGCCCGGCACATAGGGCGTGATTCTCTTGTGATTCCGGCTGCGTGCCGGGCGGGCACGGTGGCAGGCGGGGTTCGGGGCATGGCGCGGCAGGCCGGTTGGCTTTGGGGGCTCATTCCGCTGGCTGTGCTGTGGGGCGCCGCCAATCTCACCCAGGAAGAGGCGGTTCGCCGCGATGTCGAGCAGCGCGCCAGCGCCGCCGTCGCGAAGGCGGGCACCGCGCCAGGGGCGCGGCCGATCTCGATCCGCGTCGGCGGTCGTGACGTGCTCGTCGATGGAGAAGCGCTGAGCGAGGACGGCGCCGCCCGTGCCTTGGCCGAGCTGCGCTCCGAATTCGGGGTGCGGCGCATTCTCGGCGGCCTGAGCCAGGTCGTGGCGCAGAAGCCCTATAGCTGGGCCGCCAGCCGCGAAGCGGGGCGGATCGTGCTCTCCGGCTATGCGCCGGACGAAGCGTCGGCCAAGGCCAATCTGGCGGCGGCGCGTGCGCTCGGCGACGGGCTGCGCGTCGAGGATCAGCAGACCATCGCGTTCGGCGCGCCGGAGGGCTTTCCCGGGCTGGCTCTGGCGATGATCGCCGATCTCGGCCGCCTCGCCACCGGCAAGGTCGCGCTCGACGACAACCGCTTCTGCGTCGAGGGCACGGCGTCGAGCCCGCAGGACTATCTCGCTTTGCGCGCTGCCGCGGCGGCTCCAGCCCCGAAAGGATTTTCGCGCGTCGACTGCACGCTGCAACCGCCGCTCGTCGCGCCCTATCTCTGGTCGGCGGAGAAGAATGCGGCCGGCGCCGTCTCGGTCACAGGCTCCTATCCGACGCAGGAGATCGGCCGGCAGATCGCCGCGCTGCTGGAACGCACTGTCGGCGGCAAGGCGACGATCAGCGATCGCAGCCTGCCGGGGCAGGGCGCGCCCGCCGGCTTCCTCGACAAGGTGACGCGCGCATTGGCCGATCTGGCCGAGCTGCGCAGTGGCAAGGTTGCGCTCAGCGGCGACGACTACACGGTGAGCGGCGAGGGCCCGGCCGGCCACGAGGCCTGCGAGGCGTTGCGCAAGCGCCTGCCGGCGGCCTCGGCCGGCGCGATCGCCTGTCCGCCGCCGCCACCGCCGGCCCCGATCATCGCCATGCCTCCCATTCCTGAGGCGCCGCCGCTCGATCTCTCTGTCGAGCGGCCGGTTGCGCCCGCACCACAGCCACCTGCGCCGGCGCCGCAGGCTGCGCCGTCGGCGGCTCCTGCGCCGCAGCGCGCGCTGAGCTGGCGCGCAGAGAAGACCGATGCCGGGCTGGTGCTCTCCGGCCTGGTCCCGAGCACCGAGGCACGGGCTGCCCTGCTGGCGAAGGCCGGTCAGGCCATGCCCGGCGTGCCCGTCATCGACCGCATGGAGATTGTCGGCGCGCTGCGGCCCGGCCCGGATTTCGCGGCCGCGACCGCCTATGCGCTCGATCTGCTGGCGCGGGCCGGTGCAGGCAGCGTCGCGATCGAGGGCGGGGCGCTGCGCATCGGCGCGACCGTCGCTGGGCGCGAGGCCTGGCAGGCGGTCACCGACGCGCTGAAGAGCGGCGCGCTGCCGGCCGGGCTCTCGCTCTCCGGCGCGCCGGCGATCGTGCTGAGTCCCTATGACTTCAGCGCCTCCGTCGATCGCACGGGCGCGACGCTGACCGGCTATCTTCCCGATGCCGGCGCGCGGGCCGCCATCCACGCACTGGTCGAGGGCTCGCCGCTCAGTGGGCGCCTGCGCGACGAGACGCAGATCGTGCCGGCGGCGCCGGCCGGCTTCGGCGTCGCGGCGCGCAGCGTGGTGCAGGACCTGCTCCGGCTCGACATGGGCACCGGTCATGTCGTCGACCGGCATGCCAGTGTTCAGGGGCTGACCTGCCGCGAACTGATCCGCAGCGAAGTCGAGACCAGCCTCGCCGCCGGCCTGCCCGAGGGCTTCACCGGCACCGCCAGCGTCGGCCTGCGCCAGACCGGCTGCGTGCTCGATCCGCCGAACACCTGCCAGAACGATCTCGATGCGCTGACGCAGCGCTATTACGTGATGTTCGGCCAGGGTACGGCGGTGGTGGCGCTCGATCCCATCACCGAGCGGGCGATGACGGAAGCGACCGCGATCCTGAGGCAGTGCCCCGGCGTGCGCGTCACCGTCGAGGGCCACGCCAATGACGACGGCGAGCGCGGCGGCTTCAACAATCTCGACCTGTCGCGCCGGCGGGCGCAGCGGGTGCGCGAGGAACTGGTTCGCCGCGGCATCGATCCCGAGCAGCTGACGGCCAGGGGCTATGGCGTCGACCGGCCGCTGGTGGCCCATGGCAGCGCCGAGGCGCGGGTCAAGAACCGCCGCGTCCAGTTCACCATCGCGAAATAGGGGAGATCGCCATGCTCTATCTCGCGGTTCACTTCGCCTGGTTCCTGCTCGCGGCCTTCGCCATGGGCCTCGTCTTCGGCTGGCTGAGCTGCCGCGGCGGCCTGCGCGGCCTGGCCTCGGCGCCCTCGCTCCTGCTGCTGCTGGCCTGGGCCGGCGCGGCGGCGCTGGTCTGGGGGCGCGTCGTCAACGACCGCCCGGCCTTCTGGATCGAGACCGGCCTGCTCTATCTCGGCGTCTACGTTGCCGGCTGCCTGGTCGGCGGGCTGGTCGCGGCGGCGGGCGGCCAGTCCGGGCTCGCTCCGGCGCTGGCGCTGCCGTCACCGCGGCTCGCCCTGCCCAAGCCGATGGCGGCGCTGCCGCCGCCCGGCCCCGCGACGGCGGCGGCCGCCAGCCTCGGCGAGGCCTTGCCGCCCGTCGAGGGGCAGGAGACGATCCAGGGCGTGCGCCCGGCCGGTTTCGGCGCGGCTCGCGGTGGCAAGCCCGACGATCTCGAGCTGATCAGCGGTATCGGCCCGCAGAACGCGCAGCGGCTCAATGCGCTCGGCATCTGGCATTTCAGCCAGATCGCTGCCTGGTCGCAGGAGAACATCGACTGGGTCGGCAGCTATCTCGCTTTCCCGGGGCGGATCGAGCGCGAGGACTGGGTGGCGCAGGCGCGCGAGCTGGCGAAGACCGTCCCGGCCGACGCGTCGGCGCCGGAGGCTGGCACGGCAATGACGGGCGCGGCGCTCGACGGTACGCGTCCGGCGGGCCTTCTGACCGCGCCGCGCGGCGGGCAGGGTGACGATCTCCTGCTGATCGACGGTGTCGGCCCGGGGCTGGCCGAAAAGCTCAACGCGCTCGGCATCTGGCATTTCGACCAGCTCACCGGGCTTTCGGCGGAGGAGATGCGCTTCGTCGCCCACCAGATCGGCCTGCCGGGGCGCGAGGCGCTGCTGGCGCAGTGGCGCGACGAGGCGAAGAGCCTCGCCGAAGGCGGCGAGACCGAGCATTCGCGCGCCGTGAAGGCGCGCCGCGGCAAGGACTGAGCCGGCGCGGGGCCTCAGGCGCCGCGCTTCTCCGCCTTCTCGATCAGCCGGGCGATGCGCCTGACCATCTCGCGCGTGCCGAGCAGCGGCGCGTGGCCCTGACCGGCGGCCGTCACCGTCTCGCAGTCTGGATGGCGCGCAGCCATCTCCTCCAGCGTCGCGGCGGCCATCAGGTCGGAGTTCTCGCCGCGGATCGCCAGCACCGGCACGCCGTTCAGCGCGGCGAAATAGGGCCAGAGATCCGGCAGCGGTGCCTCCAGATCGAGCGCTTCCAGCGTCTTCATCAGGCGCGGGTCGTAATCGGGCACCAGCGCGCCGTCGCGCTCGGTCCAGGTGCGCCGCGCCATGGTCTGCCATTCGGCCTCGCCAAAGGCGGTGAACTGCTGGTCGGCCAGGCGCTTCAGGATCTCCGCGCCCTCGGCGAAGCTGCGCGGCACCGGCATCTTGCCGATATAGCCGCGGATGCGCAGCAGGCCGCGCGCGTCGATCACCGGGCCGATATCGTTCATCACCACGCCGCGGATCGCCGCCGGGCGCGCCACGGCCAGCGCCATGGTGAGCAGCCCGCCGCGCGAGGTGCCGACGAAGACCGCCTGCTCGACGCCCGCGGCGGCGAGCACCTGCATCAGGTCGTCGAGCTCGATGCGGATGTCGTAGCGGCGCCAGTCTCTGTCGTAGTCGGAGCGGCCGCGCCCGCGATAATCGAGCGCGAGCACGCGGCGCGGCCGGGTCTCGTCGCCGGCCAGCGCCAGGGCGAGCTCGTGGAAGTCGGCGGCGGTGCGGGCGAGGCCGGGCAGGCAGACCACCGGCAGGCCGGCGGCGTCGAGCGGCCCGTAGTCGCGCGCATGCAGGCGCAGCCCGTCGCGGGCGCTGACGAAGAGCGAGCGGAATCCGGTGTCGGCGTCCATGGCGTCCCCTGCTGTCCTTTCCGGGGCTTGTCGCATGGGCCGGGCGCGCAGGCCAGCCGCCGGCGCGCCCGTCAGTCGCGCCGCCAGCCGCGCTTCAGGTCGGCGTCGATCAGATAGGCGGTGCGCTGGTTCAGGCGTTGGCGATAGACCTGCAGGTTCTCCATGACGCGCTGGACGTAGTTGCGCGTCTCGGTGAACGGGATGCGCTCGACCCAGTCGACGGCATCGACCTCCGGCGAGCGCGGGTCGCCATAGGCGGCGATCCAGCGGCGGACATTGCCGGAACCGGCATTGTAGGCCGCGAAGGTCAGCACATAGGAGCCGCGCCATTCGACGATCAGGTCGTTGAGATGCGCCGCGCCCATCTGGGCGGAGTAGAGCGGGTCTCGGGTCAGGCGCTCCAGCTCGAAGGGCATGCTCGCCCGCCGCGCCGTCTCGCGCGCCGTCGCCGGCATCATCTGCATCAGGCCGCGTGCCCCGGCATGCGAGACCGCGGCGGGGTCGAAGGCGCTTTCCTGCCGGGCGATGGCGTGGACGATGGCCCGCTCCATCGGGTCGCCGAGGATGGGGAAGTCGGGCACGCCGAAGGTCGGGAAGGCGGCCTCGTCGAGCGGGAAGCCGCGCTGCAGCGCCGTCTTGCCGATGGCGAGCAGGGTGCGCACGTCGCGCTGGGCGCGGGCGATCCCGGCGATCGCCTCGAGCGAGGCGGCGTCGTGCAGGCGCTGCGACAGGTCGAGCAGCATGGTCCGCGCCAGCCCCTCTTCCTCGATGGCGTAGAGCAGCCTGACCGCCTTGACGCCGGGCAGATGCGCCAGCTCGGCCGCCATGGTCCGCCGTACCGGCAGGTCGGCGAGACCGAGCCTGGCGCGGGCGAGCTGGCCGTAATAGGCGACCGGGTGCTCGCCGGCGCGGGCATAGAGGTCGCGCGCCTCGGCCTCGCGACCGAGGGCCTCGCTGGCCCGGCCCTGCCAATAGAGGGCGCGGGCGACCGAGATCGGCGTCTCGGCGATGGCGGCGGCTTCGGCGAAGTGCCTGCTGGCGCGGGTCGCGTCGTTCAGGAAGCGCAGCGCGATCCAGCCGGCGTGCCATTCGGCCTCGATGCGCTCGGCCGAGCCCTCGGCGGCATGGTCGGCGGCGATGTCATAGGCGGCGCGGGCCTGGCCCTCGTCGAGCAGGCGGCGTGCCAGCAGGCGGCGCTCGGCCCACCAGCCGTCGCCGTCGCCCAGTTCCGCGGCCGTCTCGGGAGCGGAGGCCATCGCCGCGACCGCCTCCGCCGACTTGCCCGAGCGCCGGGCCTGCTGCGCCAGCAGGAAGGCGTAGGACGGCTCGCCGCGCACGGAAGCCGGCAGGGCGTCGATCTGCTTCTGCGCGATCGGCCCGCGGGCCTTAGCGCTCGCCAGCCGCAGCCTGACCAGCGCGACATGGTCGGCCGAGACGCGCGCCGCATTGCGCAGGGCGCCGCGGCCGTCGCCGCGGAAGATGAAGCGCTCGGTGCGCAGCCTGTGGTCCGCGGCGCCGAGATCGGCGCCGAACTGCGTCAGGATGCGCTTCTCGAGTCCCTCTCCGAGCGCATCCTCGCGCCAGACGCGGCGGATCAGTGCCTGCGCCTCGGCGGTGCGTCCGTCGCCGGCGAGCACCTGCGCGAGCGCGATGCGCCCCGGCGCGCTGACCGGCTCGCGCCCGTGGAAGAAGCTGCGGATGGTCTGGGCGGAATGGCGGTCGCGCACCAAAGTGGCTTCCGCCATGCGCAGGAAAGGCAGGGTGCCGGGATAGTTCGGGTTCTGCGCCAGGAAGCGCTCGATGCGCTGCAGGCCGATCGCGCCGGCCTGGCTGCGGATCGCCAGCCATTCGAGCATGGTGCGCGCCGCTGCATCGTCGATGCTGCGGGCCAGGGCGTCGCCCTCGTCGAGCCGGCCCTTGCGATAGGCGTCGACGGCGGCCCGCAGCGTCGTTGGGTCGATTCTCTGGTCCTGGCTGGTCAGCCCGGTGAGGCCGTTGGGCGGAATCGCGCCCGTGGTCTCGACATCGGGCAGGCTCCGGCCGGCCGGCGGGGCGGCGATCTGGCTGGGCTGCACGGCGTCGTCGGCCGCGCGCGCCGCCAGCAGCGAGAGCGCGAGCAGAGCGATCGTGGAACCGGCGAGCTTTCGGCTCGGACGAGCAGCCATGGCACCATCCCGGGACAGCATCGGATGGCGGAATCGTCGGGGAATGGCCTTGACGAAGTCTTAACCATGAAGCCACGTTTTTTCATGGGTTGCCGGCTTTGCGGGCGGCCGCCCAGCCGCTATTCCTGATTGCCTGTTTTGTCGCCAGCCCGCATCCGGAAGCTTCTCATGACCAAGCATGCGCCTTTCACCGGTTCGATGCCCGCGCTGGTGACGCCGTTCAAGAACGGCAGGATCGACGAGGATCGGCTGCGCGCGCTGGTCGACTGGCATATCGAAAGCGGTTCGAGCGGCCTGGTCCCGGTCGGCACCACCGGCGAGAGCCCGACGCTGTCCCATGACGAGCACGGCAAGGTCACCGAGATCGTGATCGCGCAGGCGCGCGGCCGGGTGCCGGTTATCGCCGGGGCCGGCTCCAACAACACCACCGAGGCGATCGCGCTGGCCAGGCACGCCGAGGAGGCCGGCGCCCAGGCGGTTCTGGTGGTGACGCCCTACTACAACAAGCCGACCCAGGAGGGCATGTACCAGCACTTCAAGGCGGTCAACGATGCGATCGGCATCCCGATCATCATCTACAACATCCCGCCGCGCTCGGTGGTCGACATGTCGATCGACACCATGTCGCGCCTCTACGAGCTGAAGAACATCGCCGGCGTGAAGGATGCCACCGGCAATCTGGCGCGCGTCTCGCAGCAGCGCCATGCGCTCGGGCCGGACTTCATCCAGCTCTCGGGCGAGGACATGACGGCGCTGGCCTATATGGCGGCCGGCGGCCATGGCTGCATCTCGGTGGTCGCCAATGTCGCGCCGCAGCTCTGCGCCGACCTGATGGCCTGCGTCGCCAAGGGCGACTTCGCCGGCGCGCTCGCCTTGCAGGATCGGCTCACCCCGCTGCACGACGCGGTGTTCCGCGAGCCCGGCGTCGCCGGCTCCAAGCACGGCATGACGCTGCTCGGCCGCCTCGAATCGGACGAGGTCCGCCTGCCGCTCCAGCCGGTGACGCCCGCGACCAGCCAGGCCATTCGCGCCGCGCTGGTTCACGCCGGGCTCCTCAATGCCTAGATAGGAGGACTGCGTCCGTCGGTTCGTCCCGGCGCGATGCCGGAGCGAGCCATGTACGAACCCAGTCACTTCAAGGTCGAGGATCGCGCGCAGCTGTTGGGCGTCATCCGCGCCCATCCGCTCGCGACGCTGGTCACGGCCGGCGAGGGCGGGCTGCAGGCCAACCCGGTGCCCTTCGTGCTGCATGCCGAGGAGGGCGAGCAGGGCGTGCTGCGCGCCCATCTCGCCCGGCCGAACCGCCAATGGCAGGCGATCGCGGCTGGTGCCGAGGTGCTGGTGATCTTCTCGGGCGTCGAGCGCTACATCACGCCGGACTGGTATGCCTCCAAGGCCGAGCACGGCAAGGTCGTGCCGACCTGGAACTACGTCACCGTGCAGGCGCGCGGCCCGGCCCGCGCCATCGACGACCCGGCCTGGCTCCACGCCCAGATCGAGGCGCTGACCCGCCAGCAGGAGGAGCCGCGCGCACGGCCCTGGGCGGTGAGCGACGCGCCGGAACGCTTCATCGCCGCGCAGGCGCGCGGCATCGTCGGCATCGAGATCGAGATCGCCTCGCTGCTCGGCAAGTTCAAGCTCAGCCAGAACCGGCAGGAGGCCGACAAGCGCGGCGTCTTCAACGGCTTGTCGGCGGATCCGGATTCGGATTCGCAGGCCATGGCCGGGCTGGTCGACATGTTCGGAATGCGGAACCCCTCATGAGCAAGCCCGATCCGGATCGCTACAAGCTCGCCGCGGACAACCGCAAGGCGCGCTTCAACTATGCCATCGACGAGACCATCGAGGCCGGCATCGCCCTGCAGGGCACCGAGGTGAAGTCGCTGCGCGGCGGCAAGGCGATGATCGCCGAGAGCTATGCCGGCCCGATGGGCGACGAGCTCTTCCTGTTCAACGCGCATATCCCGGAATATCTCGAGGCCAACCGCTTCAACCATGATGTGCGCCGGCCGCGGAAGCTGCTGCTGCATCGCCGCCAGATCAACAAGCTGATGGGCGCGATCCAGCGCGAGGGCTACACGGTCATCCCGCTCAAGGTCTATTTCAACGAGAAGGGCCGCGCCAAGGTCGAGCTCGGCCTCGGCAAGGGCAAGAAGCTGCACGACAAGCGCGAGACCGAGAAGACCCGCGACTGGAATCGCGACAAGCAGCGCCTGATGAAGAGCGGCGGCTGAGCCGCCGTCCTGCGCGCCGCATGTCGGCGCGCCTCGACATGCCAGCCAGGACGGTTCCGAAGTACCTGCGAGCCTCGGCCTTGATCACAGGCCTGTGTCGCGCCGCCGAGGCGGCGGCGCGCTGTCTCACTGGTCTCGCCGCTGGGGCGGCGATGCTCAGCCCTTCGCCTTCTTGAAGTTCTCGTTCGCCTTGTCCCAGTTCACCGTCTTCCACCAGGCGGTGAGGTATTCCGGGCGGCGGTTCTGGTATTTCAGGTAGTAGGCGTGCTCCCAGACGTCGACGCCGAGCACCGGCCTGGCGCTGAGCTCCAGCGGGGTGTCCTGGTTGGCGGTCGAGATTACCGCGAGCTTGCCGTCCTTGCCGACGACCAGCCAGGCCCAGCCCGAGCCGAAGCGCGTGGCGCCGGCCTGGTTGACCCGCTTCACCATCTCGTCGAACGAGCCGAAGGCCGCGTCGATGGCACCGGCCAGTTCGGTTCCGGGTTTCTCGCCGCCGCCGGGCGTCATCAGCTCCCAGAAGAAGCTGTGGTTCCAGTGGCCGCCGACATTGTTGCGCACCGCCGTCCGCACCGTCTCCGGCACGGCGCCGAGATCGGCCAGCACCTTGTCGATCGGGGTGGTGCGCAAGCCGTCCCACTGCTTCGCGGCGGCGTTGGCGCCGTTCACATAGGCCTGGTGATGCGCCGAATGGTGGATGCGCATGGTCTGCGCGTCGATGACCGGCTCCAGCGCCTCGTAGGCGTAGCCGAGCTTCGGCAGGGTGAAGACCGGCGCCGCGTCCTGCGCCGTCTGCGCCAGGAGGGGCGAGGGCCGGGTGGCCAGGAGGACGGTGCCGGCCATGAGGCCGGTCAGGATGCTGCGGCGTCGGATGCTGTGCTGCATGGTTCGAACCTCCGGTGCTGTGGGACGGATGGTGACGGACGGACCGCGTCGGGCGAGACCCGCGGGGGCTCGACATCGTCGCTGCTGGCTACGCAACTCCCTGGCCGGCGGCTGGTTCGCCGGGGTCAGCCCTCCGACGGCTCGTCGCCGGTGCGGATGCCGTAGCGGCGCTCCAGCCCGGGATTGGCCTGCGTGCCTGTGCCGGCGCCGCCGCGATGGGCGCGCTCGGCCGGGTCGCGGCCGACCTTCTGCATCAGCTGGGCGAGATCGACGAACTCGTCGCATTGCCGGCGCAGGTCGTCGGCGACCATGGGCGGGGTGGTGGTGATGGTCGAGACCACCGAGACCTTGACGCCCTTGCGCTGCACCGCCTCGACCAGCGGGCGGAAGTCGCCGTCGCCGGAGAACAGGTAGATATGGTCGAGATGGGGCGCGAGCTCGAGCATCTCGATGGCGAGCTCGATGTCCATATTGCCCTTGACCCGGCGGCGCCCCGACGCGTCGGTGAACTCCTTGGCCGCCTTTGTGACGACGCGGTAGCCGTTATAGTCGAGCCAGTCGACCAGCGGCCGGATCGAGGTGTACTCCTCGCTCTCGACCAAGGTGGTGAAATAGAAGGCGCGGATCAGGTTGCCGCGCTCCTGGAATTCCTTCAGCAGCCGCCGGTAGTCCATGTCGAAGCCGAGCTGCTTCGAGGTGGCATAGAGATTTGCGCCATCGATGAAGAGTGCGATGCGCGGTCCGGCGGCCATGCGGGTGCTCCTGGGCAATGGATATGTCGCTGAAAAACGGGCCGTGGTCGAGAGGGCGTCCGACGGCGATCCGGATCATGGTGCATGATCCGGGCAGTACTGTGGTGACGGCTCGCCTTGGGCGCGCGCGGTCTTCTCTCGGCTCGGGAGAGACTGATTAGGCCTCAGCCGCGCGGGAACTCCAGGCCCATCTCGCGATAGCGCTCCGGATCGTCGCTCCAGTTCTCGCGCACCTTCACGAACAGGAAGAGATGGACCTTGGCCTCGGCGGCTTCCGCGATCTCGACGCGGGCCTTCTGGCCGATCGCCTTGATCGTCTGGCCGCCTTGGCCGAGCACGATCTTCCGCTGGCTCTCGCGCTCGACGAAGATCGTCTGCTCGATGCGCACCGACCCGTCCGGGCGCTGCTGCCAGCTGTCGGTCTCGACGGTCGAGCGATAGGGCAATTCGTCGTGCAGCCGTTCGAAGATCTTCTCGCGGGTGATCTCGGCCGCGAGGAAGCGCAACGGCGCATCCGAAATCTGGTCCTCGGGATAGAGCCAGGGGCCGGGCTTCATCCGGCTTTCCAGCCAGGTCAGGATGTCCTTGACGCCATAGCCGGTCAGCGCTGCGACCATGAAGGTCGACTCGAAGCGGGTGTGCTCGTTGAGAGAGGCCGCGATGGTGAGCAGCTTCTCCTTCGGGATCGTGTCGATCTTGTTGAGGATCAGGAACTTGGGCTGCTTCAGCTCGGCGAGCTTCTCCAGCAGCATCGTGTTCTCCTCATGGTCGAAGCGGCCGACATCGATCAGAACGCCGATCAGGTCGGCGTCGGTGGCGCCGCCCCAGGCGCTGGTCACCATGGCGCGGTCGAGCCGGCGCTTCGGCGCGAAGATGCCGGGCGTGTCGACGAATATAATCTGGGTCGGCCCGGTGAGCGCGATGCCGCGCACCTGGGTGCGCGTGGTCTGCACCTTGCGCGAGACGATCGAAACCTTGGCGCCGACGAGCTGGTTGAGCAGCGTCGACTTGCCGGCATTGGGCGCGCCGATCAGCGCGACGAAGCCGCAGCGTGTGTCCTGCTCAGACATGGGTCTCTTCCGGTTTCTCGTTCCACAATCCTTCCCGTCTCAGGAAGGCTTCCGCCGCGGCCTGCTGCGCGATCTGCTTCGAGCGTCCTTCCGCGGCCGCTTCCGCCAGGCCCGCGATCCGGGCGGCGACGCGGAACAGCGGGGCATGGTCCGGACCCGAGCGGGCGAGCTCGACATAGACCGGCGCGCTGTAGCCCTTGCCGAGCGCCCATTCCTGCAGCGAGGACTTGGCGTCACGCAGGCGCTGCGGCGGCTTCTCCAGCCGCTCGCCGAAGCCGCGCTCGACAAGTGCGCGCGCGGCATCGTAGCCGGCGTCCATGAACACCGCGCCGATCACCGCCTCGCAGGCATTGGCCAGGATGCTGACGTTCTTGCGGGCGCCGTTCAGCACCTCGCCGTCGCCGAGCCGCATGAACGGGCCGAGATCCCAGATCCGGGCGACCTCGGCGCAGGTCTCCTTGCGCACCAGATCGGCCAGCCGGCGTGACAGGTCGCCCTCCAGCGCCGTGTCGTAGCGGCGGTAGAGCATGTCGGAGATGCTGAGGCCGAGCACCCGGTCGCCGAGGAATTCGAGCCGCTGGTAGTGCCCGCCATGGCGCGCGCTTTCGGCGCTCATATGGGTGAGGGCGGTCTCCAGCAGGCTCCGATCGGCGAAGCTGTGGCCGAGATTGCGCTCGAGCCGGGCCAGGTCGGGCTTCTTGTCCGGCTTCTTGCCGGCGCTGTCGCTTGTTTTGCTCACTTGATCGTCGTGAAGATGCGGGCCCAGCGGACGGTCCAGGGCCATTCCCAGATGCGCCAGGCGGAGGCGCCCTCGTCGATCGAGAAGAAGATGATCTCGGCGCGGCCGACGAAGTTCTCGAACGGCACGTAGCCGACGCTGCGGTCGCGCGAATCGAGCGAGTTGTCGCGATTGTCGCCCATCATGAAGAAATGGCCGGGCGGCACGGTGAACACGGCTGTGTTGTCGAAGGTGCCGCGGTCACCGTCGCGCTCGATGATCTCGTGCGAGGTGCCGCCGGGCAGCGTCTCGCGATAGCGGATCGCCGGCGTCGAGCGGCCCCAGGCGTCGGTGGTGACGAAGTCGGCGATCCGCTCCCGCTTCACCGCCTGGTTGTTGATGTGCAGGATGCCGTCGATCATCTGCACCCGGTCGCCCGGCAGGCCGATGACGCGCTTGATGTAGTCCGTCGAATTGTCGCTCGGCAGCTTGAATACGGCGATGTCGCCGCGCTTCGGCTCGGCCGCCCAGACCCGTCCCTCGAACAGCGGCGGGCTGAACGGGATCGAATGCTTCGAGTAGCCGTAGGTGTACTTCGACACGAACAGGTAGTCGCCGATCAGCAGGGTGGGGATCAGCGAGCCCGACGGGATGTTGAAGGGCTGGAACAGCAGCGTGCGGATCACCAGGGCGATGAGCAGGGCCTGGACGACGACCTTGACGGTCTCGAGGATTCCGCCCTCGTCCTTGGCCTTGTTCTTGATTTCGGCGTCGTTGGCCACCCGGGCGCTCCTGCAGACATGTCTTGCCAGAGCGCGGTCTAGCGGAATGCGACGGCGCGGACAACGCGCAAGGCTTCGCGCTCGCGGCATCGGGATCGCGGCGCGGTTGCGCGCGCCCGCGCGCTGTGCCGGTCAGAGCTGCTTTCGCCCTGGTGCCCAAGTAAATAGATCGCGTTGACGAAAGTAGCCGGACCCTGCAATCTCTTCGGTGGGATAGATTCTCCGGAGAAACACCTATGAGCGCCAAGAAGTATGTCGCCGAAACCATCGGCACGTTCTGGTTGACATTTGCCGGCTGCGGCAGCGCCGTGATCGCCGCCGGCTTTCCGCAGGTCGGTATCGGGCTGCTGGGCGTGGCCCTCGCCTTCGGTCTGACGGTGGTGACCATGGCCTATGCCGTCGGTCACATCTCCGGCGGGCATTTCAACCCGGCCGTGACGATCGGGCTGGCGGCGGGCGGGCGTTTCCCGGCCTCGCAGATTCCCGGCTACATCGTCGCCCAGCTCGTCGGCGCGATCGCCGCGGCGGGCCTGCTCTATCTCATCGCCAAGGGCGCGCCGGGCTTCGATCTCGCCGGCGGCTTCGCCTCCAACGGCTATGCCGAGCATTCGCCCGGCAAGTACAGCCTGCTCTCGGCCTTCCTCATGGAATTCACCATGACGGCGGTGTTCCTCTTCGTGATCTTCGGCGCGACCAGCAAGCAGGGCCCGGTCGGCTTCGCCCCGCTCGCCATCGGCCTGGCGCTGGTGCTGATCCATCTCGTCAGCATCCCGGTCACCAACACCTCGGTGAACCCGGCGCGCAGCACCGGCCCGGCGCTCTTCGTCGGCGGCTGGGCGATCTCGCAGCTCTGGTTGTTCTGGGTCGCGCCGATCCTCGGCGGCATCTTCGGTGGCGTGCTCTATCGCTGGCTGAACGACGAGGGCTGAGCCCCGGCGGGGGCGGGCGTCAGCGGCGCCCGCATCCTGATCGCGACGATCCGATCAGGCGAGCGCGTCCGGCTTCACCGCCGGGCGCGCTTCGATCACGACGAACGCCTGCGCCAGCGGAGGATCGTCGGTGAGCGAGACATGGACGATCGCCTCGTAGCCGGGCGGCGTCATCCCGGCGAGCCGTTCTGCGGCCCCGCCGGTCAGTTTCATGGTCGGGCGCCCGCCCGGCAGGTTGACCACCTCCATGTCGCGCCAGAACACGCCGAGCGCCATGCCGGTGCCCAGTGCCTTCGAGCAGGCCTCCTTGGCCGCGAAGCGCCTGGCATAGGAAGCGGCCCGCGTCGCGCGGCGGTCCGACTTCGCCCGTTCGCCGGGCGTGAAGACGCGATGGGTGAAGCGCTCGCCGAAGCGCGCGAGCGACTTCTCGATGCGGCGGATGTCGCAGAGGTCGGAGCCGATGCCGAGGATCATGGCGCAGGTCTACAGCATCGTGCCGACAAGGGGAATCCGCTCGTCGCAACAATCCGATGCGATACCAATGAGATAGATCGCCGCTATCGCGTCGGTCCGGGCGCGCGGCGATCCTGAGCATGGTGCACGGTGGCCACCGCCTCAGCCGGCGGCGCGGCCCTCGTCCATCGCCCGGCGCATGGTGGCGATCGCCGCTTCGAGCCCGACGAAGACCGCTTCCCCGATCAGGAAGTGTCCGATGTTGAACTCGGCGAATTCGGTGACGCGGGCGAGGTCGCGCGCGGTGTCGAAATCGAGCCCGTGGCCGGCATGCACCTCGAGCCCCTCGGCGATGGCGAGGCGCGCGCCCTCCGCCAGCCGGGCGAATTGCCGGTGGGCCTCGTCGCCGTCGCCCGCCGCGACCGCGTGGCACCATGTTCCGGTATGCAGCTCGATCACCGGGGCGCCGAGCCGGGCGGCCATGCGGATCGGCGCCGCGTCCGGCTCGATGAACAGCGAGACGCGGCAGCCGGCCGCCGCCAGCCGCGCGATCGGGGCCTCGAGGGCCTGCGCCTGCCCGACGACGTCGAGCCCGCCCTCGGTGGTGCGCTCCTCGCGCTTCTCGGGCACGAGGCAGGCGGCATGGGGGCGCAGGCGGCAGGCGAGGGTGACCATCTCCTCGGTCGCCGCCATCTCGAAATTGAGCGGGCGCGTCAGCTGGGCCGCCAGCCGGGCCATGTCGGTATCGCGGATATGGCGGCGGTCCTCGCGCAGATGGGCGGTGATGCCGTCGGCACCGGCGGCGATGGCGAGATGGGCGGCGCGGACCGGATCGGGCAGCTCGCCGCCGCGCGCATTGCGAATGGTGGCGACGTGGTCGACGTTCACGCCGAGCCGCAGAGCTTGTCTCATCAGCCGTTCTCCCGAGCCTCGCGGCAGATGTAAGCCGTGCGGGGCAGGGGGCTCAAGGCACGCCGGCGCGGGGCCGGCCCCGCAGGACCGATGGTGTGGCACCGATGGTGGGGCTCCCACAGGCTGCGGCGCGGCGCGGGCCCGCAAATCGCTTGCGCGCCCGGGCCTGCGCATCGCGCAAAACCTTGCATCGGCGCGGGCGACGCTGTAAGAGCGCCGTTCATCCCTTTCATCGCATCGCGATATCAGAAGGAGCCGCGGATGGCTCGCGTCACCGTTGAGGACTGCATCGACAAGGTCGAGAACCGATTCGAGCTCGTCCTGCTGGCCGGTCATCGCGCCCGCATGATCGCCTCCGGATCGCCGATCCTGGTCGCGCGCGACAACGACAAGAACCCTGTCGTGGCGCTGCGCGAGATCGCCGAGGAAAAGCTGACCCCCGAGGATCTCAAGGAAGACCTGATCCACTCGCTCCAGAAGCATGTCGAGGTCGACGAGCCGGAAGCCGACACGGTGCCGTTGCTGACCTCGCCGACGCAGTCCTCCACGCCCGATTCGGAAGTCCAGTTCGACCGGATGAGCGAAGAGGACCTGCTGCGCGGCCTCGACGGCCTGGTGCCGCCGACCGAGAGCCCCGACGACGAGGACTGATCCCGCGCGAAAGCGTTGAGGATGATTCGTCAAAAGCCCGGCATCGCCGGGCTTTTTCGTGGCCGCTGACCGCGGCCGCATCTTGCCGCCCGGCAGGGCGGCATCGATAGTGACCAGTGTCAGGGCCGCCTCGCCCGCTCGCGCCGTCGCGAGGGAGGCCGGGCCGCCGCGTCGGATTCGGCGCGCGGCAGGCTCCTGCAGGACGAGCGGTGGAGTACGGCCCGCATGGGCATGATGCGGCAATACGAGCTGGTCGATCGGGTCCGGCGCTACAATCCCAATACCGACGAGGACCTGCTCAACCGGGCCTATGTCTACGCCATGCGCGCCCATGGCTCGCAGAAGCGCGCCTCGGGCGACCCCTTCTTCGCCCATCCGCTCGAAGTGGCGGCGCTGCTGACCGACCTCAAGCTCGACGACGCCACCATCGTCGCGGCCGTGCTGCACGACACGGTCGAGGACACGGAAGCGACGCTGGAGGAGATCGAGAACCTCTTCGGGCCCGATATCCGCCGCCTCGTCGACGGGCTGACGAAGATCAAGAAGCTCGACCTCGTCTCCAAGAAGGCGGCGCAGGGCGAGAATTTCCGCAAGCTGCTGCTGGCGATCGCCGAGGACATCCGCGTCCTGCTGGTGAAGCTGGCCGACCGCCTGCACAATATGCGCACGCTCCATTACGTCGCGCCTGAGAAGCGCCTGCGCATCGCCGAGGAGACGGTCGAGATCTATGCGCCGCTCGCCGGCCGCATGGGCATGCAGGAGCTGCGCGAGGAGCTGGAGGAACTCGCCTTCCGCCACATCAAGCCGGAGGCGCACGACACCATCACCCGCCGGCTCGAGGAGGTGACCGAGCGCGAGGGCCAGGTCATCGGCGAGATCGAGAGCGACCTGAAGACCAAGCTCGCCGAGCGCGGCATCGAGGCCCAGGTCTATGGCCGCCGCAAGCGGCCCTATTCGATCTGGAAGAAGATGGAGCGCAAATCCATCTCCTTCGAGCAGCTCTCCGACATTTTCGGCTTCCGCGTCATCGTCGATACGCCCGACGACTGCTATCGCGTGCTCGGCATCGTCCACATGACTTGGCCGATGGTGCCGGGTCGCTACAAGGACTACATCTCGACGCCGAAGCAGAACGACTACCGCTCGCTGCACACCACGGTGGTCGGCCCCGGTCGCCAGCGCGTCGAGCTGCAGATCCGCACCGACGCGATGGACCGCATCGCCGAATACGGCATCGCCGCCCATGCCCGCTACAAGGACGGCCGCACCACGGGCGAGCTCGCCGCCGACGACAGCCGCGCCTATCAATGGCTGCGCCGCACCGTCGACCTGCTGGCCGAGGGAGACAATCCCGAGGAATTCCTCGAGCACACCAAGCTCGAGCTCTTCCACGACCAGGTCTTCTGCTTCACCCCGAAGGGGCGGCTGATCGCGCTGCCGCGCGGCGCGACGCCGATCGACTTCGCCTATGCTGTGCACACCGATGTCGGCAACACCGCTGTCGGCGCGCGCATCAACGGGCGCATCGCGCCGCTGCTCACCGAGTTGCAGAACGGCGACGAGGTCGAGATCACCCGTGCCGAGGGCCAGACGCCGCCGGCCGCCTGGGAATCGCTGGTCGTCACCGGCAAGGCCCGCGCCGCGATCCGCCGCGCCACCCGCACCGCCGTGCGCCGCCAGTATTCCGGCCTCGGCCGCCAGATCCTCGAACGCGCCTTCTCGCGCGCCGAGCGGGCCTTCGGCGACGAGAAGCTCAAGGCGGCGCTGCGCCGCCTGGCGCGCAACACCGTCGACGACGTGCTGGCGGCCGTCGGCCGCGGCGAGATGTTCTCGGGCGACGTGCTGCGCGCGGTCTATCCCGATCTCGAACCCGAGAAGCGTTCGAGCGTCGATCCGAAGGTGAAGGCGCCGCCGCCGGGCAAGGGCTGGTTCGAATTGCGCCAGGGCGAGAACCTCAAGTTCAAGCTGCCTGACGAGCCGCCGGGCGACGACGCGATCCCGATCCGCGGCCTCGGTGGCGACCTGCCGGTGCGCTTCGCCCCGGGCGGCGGCGCCGTGCCGGGCGACCGCATCGTCGGCATCCTAACGCCGGGCGAGGCAGTGACGATCTACCCTATCCAGTCGCCGGCGCTCGCCGCCTTCGACAACGAGCCGGAGCGCTGGCTCGACGTGCGCTGGGACCTCGACGACAAGCGCCCGCAGCGCTTCCCGGCGCGCATCGCGCTCAATTCGATCAACGAGCCCGGCTCGCTGGCCCAGATCACCACCACCATCGCCGAGCACGACGGCAATATCGACGCCGTGCAGATGGTCAGGCCGACGCCGGACTTCACCGAGGTCACCATCGATCTCACCGTCTGGGACCTGAAGCATCTCAGCGCCATCATCAGCGAGCTGCGCGAGAAGCGGGTGATCAGCCGCGTCGAGCGCGTGGTGGCGTAGCGCCCGGATTGACGGGCTTTCGCGCGCCGCCCTAACTCCGCCGATGGAATGGAGCGACGACGGCACGATCATCGGCGTCAGGCGTCATGGCGAGAGCGCCGTGATCCTGGAGGTGATGACGCGCCTGCACGGCCGGCATCTCGGCCTCGTCCGAGGCGGGCGCTCGGCCCGCCAGCAGCCGGTGCTACAGCCGGGCAACGCCGTCGCGGTGACCTGGCGGGCGCGGCTGGAGGACCAGCTCGGCGAATACAGGGTCGAGCTGCTCGCCTCGCACGCGGCGCGGCTGATGGCGCAGCCGGTCGCGCTCTACGGGCTGGCCACGGTGGCGGCGCTGCTGCGCCTCCTGCCCGAGCGCGATCCGCATCCGGCGCTGCATGAGGGGCTCGGCGTTTTGGTCGAGCATCTCGACGAGCCGACGCTGGCGCCGGCGCTGCTGATCCGCTTCGAGCTCGCCATGCTGTCGGAACTCGGCTTCGGCCTCTCGCTCGACCGCTGCGCCGTCACCGGGGCGCGCGAGATGCTGAGCCATGTCTCGCCGAAGAGCGGGCGGGCGGTCAGCCGGGCCGCGGCCGGGCCTTGGCTCGACCGCCTGCTGCCGCTGCCGGCCTTCCTGAGCGAGGGCCAGGGCATGGCCGCGCCCTCCGTCGCGGACATCCTGGCGGGCTTTGCGCTCACCGGTTTCTTCCTGCGGCGCGACGTCTTCGGGCCGCGCGGGCTGGCGGAGCCGCCGGAGCGCGAGAAATTGCTTGATCTCGCCCGGAAAAATCCCTGATTTCGTCAGGATCGTGCCGGCGACGCTTTGCGTTGCTGCCTTTCAGGCGGCATTGTGCGAGAAGACGATCGCGTGCCGCTGGGGGCCACGCGCGGCGCGCCCGGCCGAGCTGTCGGCGCCATCTGGTCGAGGTCTGAGGAGAGCATGGGCAAACCCGTCGAGCCGCCGCCGGAGGACGAGACCGAGCGCGTCGATCTGAAGAGCGCGCTCGAGGAGCGCTATCTCGCCTATGCGCTCTCCACGATCATGCATCGCGCCCTCCCGGACGCCCGCGACGGGTTGAAGCCGGTGCATCGCCGCATCCTGCACGCCATGCGGCTGCTGCGGCTCGATCCCGGCCAAGTCCACAAGAAGTGCGCCCGCATCGTCGGCGACGTCATCGGCAAGTTCCACCCGCATGGCGACCAGTCGGTCTACGACGCGCTGGTGCGCTTGGCGCAGGATTTCGCCCAGCGCTATCCGCTGGTCGACGGGCAGGGCAACTTCGGCAATATCGACGGCGATAACGCCGCGGCCTACCGCTACACCGAAGCGCGCATGACCGAGGTCGCGCGCCTGCTGCTCGACGGGCTCGACGAGGACGCGGTCGATTTCCGCGAGACCTATAACGGCGAGGACGAGGAGCCGATGGTGCTCCCCGCCGCTTTCCCGAACCTGCTGGCCAACGGCTCGCAGGGCATCGCGGTCGGCATGGCGACCTCGATCCCGCCGCACAACGCCGCCGAGCTTTGCGACGCGGCGCTCTATCTCATCCAGCACCCGGAGACGAGCTCCGAGCAGCTGATGACCTTCGTGCAGGGCCCGGACTTCCCGACCGGCGGCGTCGTCGTCGAGACCCGCGCCTCGATGGTCGAGACCTACCGCACCGGTCGCGGCGCCTTCCGCACCCGCGCGCGCTGGCATGTCGAGGACCAGGGCCGCGGCGCCTGGCTCGCGGTGGTGACCGAGATCCCCTACATGGTCTCGAAGGGCCGGCTGATCGAGAAGATCGCCGAGCTGCTCAACGAGCGGAAGCTGCCGCTGGTCGCCGATCTGCGCGACGAATCGGCCGAGGATATCCGCATCGTCATCGAGCCGCGGGCCCGCAATGTCGACGCCAACCTGATGATGGAATCGCTGTTCAGGCTCTCGGAGCTGGAAGCGCGCATTCCGATGAACATGAACGTGCTGACCGGGGGGCTGGTGCCGCGCGTGCTCGGCCTGGCCGAAGCGCTCCGTGCCTGGCTCGACCATCGCCGCGAGGTGCTGCTGCGCCGCTCGCGCTACCGTCTCGGCCAGATCGAGAAGCGGCTCGAGATCCTGGCCGGCCTGCTCATCGTCTATCTGGACCTCGACCGGGTCATCAAGATCATCCGCGAGGAGGACGAGCCGAAGATCGAGCTGATGAAGGCCTTCGAGCTCACCGAGATCCAGGCCAACGCCATTCTCGACACCAGGCTGCGCGCGCTGCGCAAGCTGGAGGAGATGCAGCTCAAGACGGAGTTCGATGCCCTGACCCGCGAGAAGGGCCAGATCGAGGAGCTGCTCGGCTCCGAGCCGGTGCAGTGGAAGCTGATCAAGCACGACATCCGCGAGGTGAAGAAGCTCTTCGGCCCGGATACGGTGATCGGCAAGCGCCGCACCGATTTCGCCGACATGCCCGATACCACCGATATCGACCTGACCCAGGCCATGGTCGAGCGCGAGCCGATCACGGTGGTGATCTCCAAGAAGGGCTGGATCCGCGCGCTGAAGGGCCATGTCCAAGACCTGTCGAACCTGTCCTTCAAGGGCGACGACACGCTGCACGCGGCCTTCTTCGCCGAGACCACCTCCAAGCTGCTGCTGATGGCGACCAACGGGCGCGTGTTCACGCTGGAAGCCTCCAAGCTGCCCGGCGGTCGCGGTTTCGGCGATCCGGTGCGGCTGATGATCGAGCTGGAGGAGAGCGCCGAGATCGTCGCCGCCTTCCCCTACAGGCCGGGGCTGAAGCTGCTCGTCGCCACCAGCGAGGGCCGCGGCTTCGTGGTGTCGAGCGACGAGGTCGTCGCCAACACCCGCAAGGGCAAGCAGGTGCTGAACGTCGAGGCGCCGGCCACCGCCATGCTCGCCATCCCGGCCGAGGGCGACCATGTCGCCACCATTGGCCAGAACCGCAAGCTGCTCTGCTTCCCGCTCTCCGAGGTCGCCGAGATGACGCGCGGCAAGGGCGTCAAGCTGCAGCGCTACAAGGATGGCGGGCTGGCCGACGCCAAGGTGTTCAAGCTGGAGGACGGGCTAACCTGGCTCGACACCTCCAACCGCACCTGGACGGTGACGCAGGCCGACCTGCTGGAATGGCTGGGCCACCGCGCCGAAGCCGGACGCTTGCCGCCGAAGGGCTTCCCCCGCAGCAACCGCTTCGGCGGCTAACGGGCCGGTGCGCCCCGCCCGTGATTGCGAGGCGCACCGCCTCCGCCGTTCGGGAGCCGTCACCTGCCGCGTTCCGGTGCCGGCGAACCACCCTTCAGGAGCCGCTGCCCCTGTCATTTGGGGGCTTCGGGGACCGCGACCTCCGTCATTCCGGGGCTTCGCGCAGCGAAGAGCCCGGAACCCATGATCACGCGGAAACGGCAGTCGAGCGCGAGCGCTCGTGCTCGCCACGCTCCGCCCGCGACAATCCGCTTCCGGTCATCGTGGCCAGCGTGGTGGTGATGGGTTCCGGGCTCGCCGCTATGCGGCGCCCCGGAATGACATTGTGGGGTGGGGAGGGGCTTGCGATCGGCGGAGCAGGAGGTCGCCTGGTGGCAGGCCCTCACACGATCTCTCGATCACCGCTTCGCTGACAGCTCGGCCGCCGAGCCGCGAAACAGTCGCGATTTCAGAGGTTTGGCCCTCGCGTCGGAATCAGCTTCGCAAGGCGTTGAATCAAACTCTCAAGCGCGGCTATCGGCAGCGTCAAGCCGGCGTGGTCTGGCGCCAGCCGAGCGTCACGGGCGCCGGTCGTGTGTCCAGGCGATTGCGGGGGGCGGCCTCAGCGCAGGGCCGGGCCGACGACGCCGACTTCGAGGCCGAGCGTCAGCTTGTCGGTCACGGCCCATTCGACGCCGGCGCGTGCATCGGGGCGGACGGCGATATCGGAGCGGGAGAACGGGGTCGAGAAGGGCGTGGCGCCGAAGCGGTAGGTCTCCTTCGCCGCGCTCATGCCGACCTTGGTGTAGAGCAGCACGTCAGGCGTCGCGAGCACGCCGACCTTGACCTGGAAGGCGCCGGCGATGTCGCGCGAATAGCTGGCGCGGCCGAAGGCCGGGATGCCGGAATTGCCGAAGGACGGAGCGTATTCCAGCGCGCCGACGATGCCGTAGACGAGGTTGCCGTCGCGCCAGTGCTTGCCGCCCTCCAGCCCGATGGTCGGGCCGGCGGAGCTGCCCCAGTACTTCGAGCTCGAGACCTGGAAGCCGGTCGAGATCCGGGCATAGGAGCCTTCCCAGCGCACGCCGCCGGGATCGAGCGTCGGCTGGCTCCAGGCGAAGGAGGGCAGGGCCGCGAAACCGGTGAAGGGCAGGACCGCCTGGGCTCGCGCCGGCACCGAGGCCAAAGCGAGGCCGCTGCCGGCCAGGGCGGCGATGGCGAGGGCTCTGAAGGGGCTGGGGCGCGCGCTCATGCTCATAGGCTAGCAGAGGAGAGCGCGATTGTCGCGGTTTTGTGGCGGGCGCTCAGGCGACCTTTGCCTTCAGCTTGACGAAGCGCATGGCGCGCTCGGCGGTGGCGAGATCGAGCACGCGATAGGCGGTGATGTCGGAGTCGATGTCGCGCGCCTTGAAGAACAGCCGCCGCGAACGCAGCCGCAGGATGGCGGCGAAGGCGTCCTCGCCGAGATCGAGGGTGCGGGCGAGCACCGCCACGCCGCTGACGTCGCGCTGGAGCAGGACGCGCAGGGTCTGGTCGTCCGAGAGCCCGGCGAGGCCGGCCAGGACCTGCGCGAGATGGAAGGCGCGGTCCTCCTCGGCCAGCATGGCCACCACGTCGTCGCGCGTGCGCTCGCCATTGCGCAGGTCAGCCTGCAGCAGTCTCACCTCGAGGCGCTGCCTGCGGGCCTCGCTGGCGAGGCCGTGGGCGCCGGGCTGCGCGTGCTCGGAGACCTGCTCGACGATGCGCAGCACCCGTTGCAGCCGCTGGGGCGACAGGTCGCTGCGTCCGGCGAGCGAGGCGCTGACCGCTGCATCGTCGCCGCCGCGCTCCAGTAGCCGGTCGAAGCCCTGCTCGGAGAACCGCGCGCCCTCATTGCCGCTGACGGTGCGCAGCACGGTGGTGTCGCCGCGCTCGACCAGGATGTCGGTGACGGTTTCGGACAGGCGGGCGCGTTCGGCGATGGCGGCGAGATGCGCCTGGGTCTGGCTGACCGCGATCGCCGCCAGATCGCTGTCGCTGAGCACCGGCGAAAGCCGCAGCACCAGCCGGGCCACGCCCGAATCGGCGTCGTTGGCCAGCGTCACCGCGACCTCGCGCGGCAGGCTGGGGACGGCGGCGACGCTGTCGGCGTAGTCCTTGCGCGCCTCGGGATCGAGATGGCCGAGCGTATTGAGTGCGATGTCGCCGTAATGCGAACGCGAGACCTCGCTGGGGTCGGCATCGAGCAGGAACAGGTCCGTCACCGCGTTGAGCAGCTGGCGGCGTGAATCCGACGACAGCTCGGCGGGCATACGCGAGAGCGAGAGCAACATGGGACGTCTGTTCCGCATCGGCCGGGCCTTCTGCCCGCGAGCGCACTCAACCATGTCCGGCTTTGATTAAGTCTTAAGGCGGCGGCGCCCGCCAAGGGCGCCGCTGCGCGTCGTTAACGCTTGGTCAAGTCGCCGGCAGGCAGGCGGGGCCGAGCGGCTCGAAGCTCTTGTAGGTCAGGATGAATTCCTGATGGCCGAGTTCCTCGGACTTGGTGCGGGCGCCCTGCGCCAGCGAGACCACGAGGTCGCGGATCTCGGTGCCGACCTCGTCGAGGCCGGCGCGGCCTTCGAGGATCCGCCCGGCATCGACGTCCATGTCCTCGCTCATCCGGCGATAGGTCTCCGGATTGGCGCAGATCTTCACCACGGGCGAGATCGCCGAGCCGACCACCGAGCCGCGCCCGGTGACGAACAGCACGCAATGCGCGCCGCAGGCGATCAATTCGGCGATCTCGGCATTGTCGTTGATATTGGGGAAGCCGAAGCGGACCTCGCCGTCCGGCACCACGTCGAGCAGATAAAGCCCGCCGCGCGGCGGCACGTCGCCGGGCTTGAGCAGGCCCGAGATCGGCGAGGCGCCCGACTTGGCATAGGCGCCCATCGACTTCTCCTCGATGGTGGAGAGCCCGCCCTCGGCATTGCCGGCGGCGAAGGAGCCGTAGCCGAGCGTCGCGTAATAGCGCGCGGCCTTGGCGACCGAACCTTCCAGCACGCGGCCGAGTTCCGGCGTGACGGCACGCGCGGCCATGATGTGCTCGCAGCCGATCAGCTCGCCGGTCTCCTCGAAGATGCAGGCGGCGCCTTCGGCGATCAGCTGGTCGAAGGCGCGCCCGGCCGCCGGGTTTCCGGTGATGCCGGAAGTGCCGTCGGAGCCGCCGCAGACCGTGCCGATCACCAGTTCGCTCACCGCCATCGGCACGGTCTCGGCCGCGTCGAGCGCCAGGCGCTGCTCCTCGACCCAGGCCCGCCCCTGGCGGATCGAGGCACGCGTGCCGCCGGTGCCCTGGATGACGATGGTCTTGACCGGCCGGCCGCTGGCCCGGACGGCGCGCTCCAGCGCGTATTTGTTGAAGCTCTCGCAGCCGAGCGAGACGAGCAGCACCGCCCCGACATTGGGATGGGTGCACAGCCGCTCCATCATCCGGTCGGCATAGGCGTTGGGGTAGCAGCCCGGGAAGCCGATGGCGTGGACCTCGTTCTCGCGCCAGGGCAGGGCGATCTCTCGCGCGACATGGTGCGCGCACTCGACGAGATAGGCGACGGCGACGACGTTGCGGATGCCCTTGCGGCCGTCGCTGCGGAGGTAGCCCCTGAGTTCGCTCATGACGCGGCTCCCGCCTTGCGCTCGTCCTCGAGATGATGGGTCGGCGTATAGTCGCTGCGCATGTTGTGGACATGGACATGCGCGCCCGCGGCGACGGCCTGCGTCGCCACGCCGATCGGCGCGCCGTATTTCAGGATCTTGTCGCCGGCCGCGATGGCGCTTCGCGCGACCTTATGGGCGAGCGCAATGGCGGTGTCGGTGGTGCCCGACCCGGCGCCCGTCGCGATGGTCTCGCCGGCGGCGAGGCGCTGGCGCGCCACCAGCACGTTGTCGCGCGGATCGAGCAGGATCAGGCGGGGATCGTGGCTCATGGGTCGGTCCGGTATGAGGCCCGCCGGCACCGCCGGCGCAGGCCGGGATGCTGGCGGGCGGGAAGCGTTGCGTCAGAACTTGCCGTACTGCAGATAGGCCTGCTGCGGGTCGGTCCCGGCCAGGATCGCGGTGCGGACCTTGTTCTCGGTCGAGATCGCGGTCTCGGACTTGTCGAGCACCTCCTCGATGATCTCCGAGGGAATGCGCACCACGCCGTCGCGATCGGCCAGGATGTAGTCGCCGGGGCGGATCCAGACGTCGCCGATCTTGACCGGCTCGTCGACGGCCTTGGGCAGCCAGGCGCCGACGATGTCGCGCGGCGTATAGGCCTTGAAATAGACCTGGAAGCCCATCTCGATCATGAACTCGTTGTCGCGCGACAGCCCGTCGATGACACAGCCGCGCACGCCCTTGTTCTTCAGCGTCTCGGCCGAGAGCTCGCCCATCAGCGCGACCTCCTCGGTGTTGGGCTGGCAGACCCAGACATGGCCGGGCTTGGCGGCGGAGAGCAGGCCGGTCCAGCCGAGCAGCGTCTCGTGGGAATCGAACTCGCCGGTCTTGCCCTCGACGGTGAAGGCCGGCCCCGCCAGGGTCTGGCCGGGCAGGAGCGGGCGCAGCGCCGGGGGCAGGGTGAAGTCCTTGAGGCCCATGCCGCGCATCACGTCGTGGACGACGCCGGTGTAGCACTTCTCCAGGCGCTGGGTCAGTTGGTCGGTCATGTTTCCTCCGTTGCGGCCGCCGCTTGCCCGCGGCCGTCGCGGCGGAGAGTGGGGTGCCTCGCGGACGGCGGCAAGGGCGGATCGCGCAGGACGGCGATGCGCCTGCGAAACGCTTTGGGAGGCGGCGCTGGCATGCCCGGTCGCGGCCTACTCAGCCCGTTCCCAGCCCTGCGGCGAAAGCCGTTCCTGCGGCAGGAAACGGGCCTTGTAACCCATCTTCTCCGAGCCCTCGACCCAGTAGCCGAGATAGACATAGGGCAGGCCGAGCTTGCGGGCGCGGGCGACATGGTCGAGCACCATGAAGCTGCCGAGCGAGCGCGGCTCAAGGTCCGGATCATAGACCGAATAGACCATGGACAGCCCGTCCGAGAGCCGGTCGGTCAGGGCGAAGCCGTAGAGGTCGCCCGTGCCGCGCCCGGTGAAGCCGCTGTCGGGGCCGCGGCGGCGGTATTCGATCAGGCTGGTCTCGACATGGGTGTCCTCGACCATCATCGCGAAATCGAGCGCCGACATCGAGGCCATGCCGCCATCGGGATGGCGGGCGTCGAGATAGCCGCGGAACAGCGAATAGTGCTCCGAGCGCGGCTGTGGCGGCAGCACCTCGCCGATCAGGTCGGCATTGCGGGCGAGAACCTTGCGGAAGCCGCGCGACGGCCGGAAATCGTCGACCACGATCCGCACCGAGACGCAGGCGCGGCAGGTCTCGCAGGCCGGGCGGTAGGCGATGCTCTGCGAGCGCCGGAAGCCGCCCTGGGACAGCATGTCGTTGATCTCGCGGGCGCGCGGCCCGACGAGATGGGTGAAGACCTTGCGCTCCTCCCGCCCCGGCAGATAGGGGCAGGGGCTCGGCGCGGTTAGGTAGAATTGCGGGGCGTCCCGCAGATGCCGCGTCACGTTCGCTCGCTTCCCGGTAACGCCGGTACTCGCGCCCAGTGTAGCACCGGGCGCGAGGGCAACAAGCCGGGCTTCAGGCCCGCACCACCACCAGGCCGGTGAGGATGTCGTGGCCGAGGCGGCGATCGTCGCGGACCAGCCCGCAGAGGATGTCGATCAGCCAGAGCGCCACCGTGCCGGCGGCGACGTAGAAGAACAGCGCGTGCACGGCGGCGGCGAGCGCGTCGGGCCGGCCGCCCGAGACCGTCTCGACCCGCAGCCCGGCCATGCGCATGCCGAAGGTCGCTTGCTTGCGCCCGCCGATCGTCAGCGCCGAATAGCCGAGCAGCACGAAGACGGCGGCGCCGCCCATCAGCAGCCAGGTCAGTCCGAAGGTGACGATGCCGAGGATGCCGAGCATCGCCAGCACGATCCAGGTCAGGACGAACAGCACCACCACGTCGCCGATCCAGGCGAACAGGCGGGAGCCGAGCACGCCGCGCGTATCCTGCGGCAGCCGGTCGTCGAGCGCGACCACCGGATCGCGGGAATAGGGCGAGTTCGTCATCGTCGGGTCTCTCCTGGGACGGGGCCGGGCCGGGACCGGCCCTCGATCGTCCAGGGCACAATGTTTGGTCAGGCCTGCGGTTCCGCAAGGCCGCGCGGATGAATCCGGCGCGGCGCGAAGCCCTCGCGCACCAGCGCCGCCTCGATCTGCGCGGTGTGCGCCTCGTCGCGCGCCTCCACCGTGACGTCGAGCGTCACGCCCTTGGCGGGCACGTCGAGGAAGAGGCGGCCATGGCTGACCTCGAGGATGTTGGCGCCCAGCGTGCCGAGCAGGCTCGCCACCTTGCCGAGGAACCCCGGCCGGTCGCTCGCCGCGAGGCGGAAGGCGGCGATGCGCTGCGCGCGCTCCAGTTCGCGCACCATGATCGCCGCCAGCAGGCGCGTATCGATATTGCCGCCGCTGAGCACCAGCCCGACCTTGCGGCCGCGATAGCGCTCCGGCTCCTTCAGCAGCGCCGCGAGGCCTGCGGCTCCGGCGCCTTCCGCCAGCGTGTGCTGCAGCGTGGCGAAGGCGTTCACCGCGCGCTCGATCACGTCCTCGTCGACCAGCACGATGTCCTGCGCGCAGGCGCCGACGATCGGCAGCGTCGAGGTACCGACGGTCTTGACCGCGATGCCTTCAGCCAGCGTCGGACCGCCAATCGGCCGGGCCGCACCGGTCAGCGCATTGTGGAAGGAGGGGTAGAGCACCGGTTCGACACCGATCAGCGTGATCGCCGGGTTGAGGCCGCGCGCCGCCACCGCGATGCCGGACAGCAGCCCGCCGCCGCCGAGCGGCACGGGCAGCACCTCGAGATCCGGCCGCTGGCGCAGCATTTCGAGCGCGATCGTGCCCTGGCCGGCCATCACCGCCGGATCGTCATAGGGGTGGACGAAGACCAGCCCCTGTTCGCCGGCGAGACGATGGGCCTCGTCGGCGGCCTCGTAGAGCGTTTCGCCGTGCAGCACCACCGTCGCGCCGTGGCCGCGCGTGTTCTCGACCTTCACCAGCGGCGTCGGCTCCGGCATGACGATGGTCGCCGGGATGCCGAAGCGGCGCGCGTGATAGGCGACGGCTTGGGCGTGGTTGCCGGCCGACATGGCGACGACGCCGCGACGCTTCTCCGCGTCGCTCAGCCTGAGCAGCTTGTTCACCGCGCCGCGCTCCTTGAAGGAGGCGGTCGCCTGCATGTTCTCGTGCTTGACGAAGACCTCGGCGCCGGTGAGGGCCGACAGGCGCGGCGACGGCACCAGCGGCGTCTCCAGCACATGGCCGGCAATGGTCCGTGCGGCCGCCTCGACATCTGCGAGGCTGATCGCGAAGGCGGTGTCGGTCACGCGGAAATCCCCGAGCGGTTCGAGCCGGGCGCTCGGTGCGCGCCACCGTCGCGGGTGGATGGTCGCGTGAGCCGTCGCCATGCGGCGAGCTATAGCCCGCTCCGTCGCGCGCGACGAGAGCGATCGGCGCCGGCCCGGCTGCGGATCGCCTATTTGCCGGTGCGGGGCGGGCCGGGATCCACCGGCGGCTCGGCCCGGTCCTCCAGATAGAAGCGGCGCAGCAGCAGGAAGCTCGCCTCCGCCATCGGGATGCCGTCCGAGGCGACGCCGGCGAGCGCGCCGCGCGGCAGCGAACCGCCATCGCCGGCGAAGACGCAGTCGATCGTGCGCCGGCGCAGCGGGCGCGACGGTTCCTCCACCGTGTAGACGATCCGCAGGATACCGCGGCGCGGGCCGGGGCCAGAGCGCTCGACCTCGATCCGCGTCCCCGGATTGAGGGCGGGAATCGCCAGCCGGCAGGCGCGGACCTGCGCGGCGTCGAAGGACGCGCTGCAGCCGGCGAGCGGGACGGCCAGCAGGAGGGGGAGGGCGAGCGCGCGCATCGCCGTCAGGCTATCGCATCGGCCCGGAATGCGGAACGCGCTCCGGGCAGGGCTGTCGTGCGGGCAACGGCATGGATCGCGGCCGTGGCGCCCGGGCCGGAAGACGGGCGAAGCGGCTCAGCGCTGCTCGGCGAGCGCCTTGGCGACGCGCGGCGCGAAATAGGTCAGCACCCCGTCGGCGCCGGCGCGCTTGAAGGCGAGCAGGCTCTCGGTCATCGCCCGGTCGCCGTCGAGCCAGCCATTATTGGCAGCGGCCATGATCATCGCGTACTCACCCGAGACTTGGTAGGCGAAGGTCGGCACGCGGAAGGTGTCCTTCACCCGCGCGATCACGTCGAGATAGGGCAGGCCCGGCTTGACCATGACCATGTCGGCGCCTTCCTCGAGATCGAGCGCCACCTCGGCGATGGCCTCGTCGCTGTTGGCCGGGTCCATCTGGTAGGTGCGCTTGTCGCCGATCAGCGTCGCATTGGTGCCGATCGCGTCGCGGAACGGGCCGTAATAGGCCGAGGCGTACTTGGCCGAATAGGCCATGATCTGCACGTCCTCGTGCCCGTCGCCGTCGAGCGCGGAGCGGATCGCCGCGACGCGGCCGTCCATCATGTCGGAGGGGGCGATCACGTCGGCGCCGGCATCGGCCAGCGCCAGGGACTGTTGCACCAGAATCTGGACGCTGGCGTCGTTGAGGATGGTCTCGCCCGACATCACCCCGTCATGGCCGTGGGAGGTGTAGGGATCGAGCGCGGCGTCGCAGATGATGCCGAGATTGGGCACCTCGGCCTTGATGGCGCGCACGGCGCGGCACATCAGGTTGCGGCTGTTCAGGGCCTCGGAGCCGGTGGCGTCGCGCAGCGAGCGCTCGACGAAGGGAAAGGGCGCGATCGCCGGAATGCCCAGCGAGGCGGCCTCGACCGCGCGGCGCACCGCCTCGTCGATGTTCAGGCGCTCGACGCCCGGCATCCAGGCGACGGGCGAGGTCGCCTCGCTCGAATCGATCAGGAAGAGCGGCCAGATCAGGTCGTCGGTGGTCAGGCGGTTCTCGCGGACCAGCCGGCGCGACCAGTCGCTCTTGCGGTTGCGGCGCATGCGGCGCGTCAGGCCGAGCGAGGCCTGGGTGTCGATCGCGGTGCCGGACTGGCGCGCCTGCGGGGCGAGAAGGGGGTGAACCGCTCGTGATGTCATCGATGCCTCCGCGCACAGCCGGCTACCTGCCCGTCGCGTGTGATCGCTCTTAGCACATCGGAACCATTCCAAAACAGGAGGAATGGTCGCATGGCGTGCCTGCTCGCTCTTTCTGGCCTGCACGGCGGTGCGCGACCGCGGCGTGCGCCTGCGCGCGTTGACAAGCGTCGCGGCCAGCCCGCAAACACGGGGCGTGGTCCGGGAGGCGAGCGCGACGCGAATGACTGACGAACCCGAAATCATCTGCGAGGTGCGCGGCGCGGCCGGGCACGTCCTGCTCAACCGCCCCAAGGCGCTCAACGCCCTCAACCTGCCGATGGTGCGCGAGCTGACGCGCGCGCTGGACGCCTGGGAGCGCGATCCGGCGGTGACCCGCATCGTCGTCGAGGGCGCCGGCGGCAAGGCCTTCTGCGCCGGCGGCGACATCCGCACCCTGCACGACCTCGGCAAGGCCGGCCGCCATGCCGAGATGCTGTCGTTCTGGCGCGAGGAATACCTGCTCAACCTGCGCATCCAGAGCTATTCCAAGCCCTATGTCTCGCTGGTCGACGGCATCGTCATGGGCGGCGGCGTCGGACTCTCGCTGCACGGCAGCCATCGCGTCGCAGGCGAGCGCTATCTCTTCGCCATGCCCGAGGTCGGCATCGGCTTCTTCCCGGATGTCGGCGCGACCTATGCGTTGCCGCGCCTGCCGGGCGCCGCCGGCGTCTATCTCGCCCTGACCGGCGACCGGATCGGCCAGGGCGACGCGGTCGCGCTGGGAATCGCCAGCCATGCCGTCGGCTCCGCCCGAATCGCCGAGCTGTCGCAGGCGCTGACGGGGCCGGAGCCGGTCGAGACGATTCTCGCCGCCTTCGCGGCGGAGCCCGGCGAGGTGAAGCTCGCCGCCTCGGCGCTGGTGATCGCCGACTGCTTCGGCGCGGAAACCCTGCAGGAGCTCATCGCCGCGCTGGAGCGGCAGGCTGGCGAGGGCGACGCCTTCGCCGCGAAGACGCTCGCGACCCTGCGCACCAAGTCGCCGACCAGCGTCGCGATCGCCTTCGAGCAGATGCGCCGCGGCGGCGCGCTCGACTTCGCCGACGCGATGGCGACCGAGTTCCGTGTCGTCTCCCGCATCGCCCATGGCCATGACTTCTACGAGGGCGTCAGGGCGGTGCTGGTCGACAAGGACCAGTCGCCCGTCTGGCAGCCTGCGACGATCGAGGCAGTCGATCCGGCGGCGGTCGCGGCGCATTTCGCGCCGCTCGGCCCCGACGAACTGCTGCCGGGCCGCTAGGATGGCGGTGCTGCGAGACGGGGACGTTCTGCGCAATCCGGGGCTCGACGGCCAGGCGCCGGAGAGCAAGGCCGTGGCCACGCGCTGGCGGCGCGTGCTCGTCTGGTTCCTGCGCCTGCTCTCGCTGGTCTGGATCGCAAAGGGGTTGACGCAATGGGGCGTCATCCTCGGGCTCGGCCCCGAGGCCGGCCCGCCCTTCGAGGCGCGCCCGCTGACCTTCCAGGCCATCATCGTCTACTTCGCGGTTTTCGATCTCGTGGCCGCCGTCGGCCTCTGGCTGACCGCGACCTGGGGTGGCGTGCTCTGGCTGCTGGCCGCGATGAGCCATCTCCTGCTGGGCTTCTTCTTCCCGCGCTGGCTGCCGCTCTCGCCGGCTCTGGTGGCGGGCTATGTCGGCCTGATGACGGCCTATTTCCTGGCCACCTGGGCGGCGGAAAACCGCGACGGCTGAACCCGCCGCAACCGTGCGAATGCGCGCCGGGACGGTAATAAACGCTTTAGCTTAAGCGTTTTCGGGTTCATTTCGGATTCACCCAAACGGGTAAATCTCCGATTCACGCTGATATTTAAACTCGTTTTCATCCGCCCCGCCTAGGGTGTCTCTCAGAACCGGACTGGGAGAAAAATCCCGGCCGACATCCAACAGGCGGGATATACGAAGATGAGCACTGTAAAGACTGTTGATCGTGTTGGGTCTGACGACGTTAAGCTGGAAGTGAAGCCGCTTTACCTTGAGTCCCTCACCCTGGTCGAGCGTCTGCATCGTCGTCTGCTCGACGTCATCAAGGACGAGTTCGAGCGCCGCAACCGCGACGACGTCAACAGCGTCCAGGCCCTGCTCCTCTACAATATCGGCGACGCCGAGCTGAGCGCGAGCGAGCTGCGCACCCGCGGCTACTATCTCGGCTCGAACGTCTCCTACAACGTCAAGAAGCTGGTCGAGCTCGGCTTCCTGCACCATGCCCGCTCGCGGATCGACCGTCGCTCGGTGCGCATCTCGCTGACCGACAAGGGCCGCGAGGTCCACGACATCATCAAGGGCGTCTACGACAAGCACGTCCGCACGGTGGAGCAGATCGGCGGCATCGCGGCCGACGACTTCGAGCGCATGAACAACGCGCTGCTGCGCCTCGAACGCTTCTGGACCGACCAGATCCGCTACAAGCTCTGATCCGGCCGGCGGCACCGCCGCCGCCAGGCCCGGTCGCACGGGGAGGGGCGCCCGACGCCCCGCCCGCCGTCGGGCAAAAAGCGCGGAGATCGCGCGGACGCTATCAAGAAGCCGTGAGAATTCATGGCCATCGCCTCAAAAATGCCTCGCTCCTGCTCATGAGCTATTAACTGTGGTAGGGGATCGTCCCCGACAGCCGGCCCTGGTCCCCACGGGATCATGGATTGCCGGATTCGCCCTTTATGTGCGTGCGAAGTCCAAGGGGTACGATTGATGCCGAATATCCGCCTGACGCGTCGTGAGACCGTGCTGGCCCTTCTGTCGAGCGCCGCCGTCGGCGCCAGCCTGCCGGCGTTCGCGCAGCAGGCCGAATGGGCCCAGAACTACGATGTCGGTGCGAGCAATGCCGTTCTGCGCTCGTCCACGCCCATGCTGTCGCCTGCGGCGCTGGCCGCGACCGAGCAGGCCGTGCAGGCCTATCGCGATCTCGCCGCCCGTGGCGGCTGGCCGACCCTCCAGGTGCGCGACAAGCTCGCCCTGGGCTCGCGCGGCCCCGGCGTCGTGGCGCTGCGCCAGCGCCTGATCGTCACCGGCGATCTCGACGCCTCCGCCGGCACCAGCAACGTCTACGATTCCTATGTCGAGGCCGGCGTGCGCCGCTTCCAGGCCCGCATGGGCCTCTCGACCACCGGCGGCATCAACCGCGCGACGCTCACCGCGCTGAACGTGCCGATCGACCGGCGCATCCGGCAGCTCGAGACCAATATCGTGCGCCTGCGCACCTGGTCGGGCAATCTCGGCCACCGCTACGTCGTCGCCAACATCCCGGCCGCGGCGATCGAGACGGTCGAGAACGGCCATGTCGCGACCCGCCACGCCGCCGGCGTCGGCAAGATCGACCGCCAGTCGCCGCTGCTGCAGACCAAGATCCCCGAGGTCAACTTCAATCCGACCTGGACGGTGCCCGCATCGATCATCCGCAAGGATCTGATCCCGATCATGCGCAAGCAGCCGAACTACCTGACCGAGAACAAGATCAGGATCATCGGCCCCAGCGGCGAGATCGCGCCCGAGCGCGTCAACTGGAATTCCGACGAGGCGACCCGCTACACCTTCCGGCAGGATCCGGGCGGCGAGTTCAACTCGCTCGGCTTCGTGCGCATCAACATTCCGAGCCCGCACGGCGTCTACATGCACGACACGCCGGCCAAGGGCATCTTCGGCGACGATTTCCGCTTCGTCTCCTCGGGCTGCATCCGCGTGCAGAACGTGCGCGACTACATCACCTTCCTGCTCAAGGACACGCCCGGCTGGGATCGCGCCAGGATCGACGCGACGATCGCCTCGGGCGAGCGCATCAATGCCCGCATCGCCAATCCGGTGCCGTGCTACTGGGTCTACATCACCGCCTGGGCGACGCCGGATGGCGGCATCCAGTTCCGCGACGACATCTACAACAAGGACGGGCTGGGCCCGGTGCCGGTCGCCCGCCTCGACGGCGACCAGGACATCTGATCCGGACCGGCGGCTCGCGGCCTCGGCTCGCGAAACCCCTGCAAAAACGAAGCGCTCCCGACCATCGGTCCGGGAGCGTTTTCATGTCGGTGCAGGGTGTTTGGTGGCGTCGCCGGCATTGAACGCCGATCAGCGCACGGTTCAGGCCAGCCGGTCGGCGATCAGGAACCCCAGGATCGAGATGCAGGCCATCACGATCGAAATCTCGAACAGGCTGAACATCCGCGCCTCCCTCTTCCGTCTGCGAGGGTCAACGCCGGAATCCCGCCATGGTTCCGCCCTGCCTGCGGCCCGTTCGTGGCGGGCCGCAGCGGGGGGCGGCTGCGCTCAGAAGCTGATGCGCAGCGAGGCCGAGCCGCCGAAATTGCGCGCCTTCTCGGAGAATTCCCCGTCGAAGCGGCCGCCGAGCGTGACGGAGTCGGAGAGCTTGATCTCCAGCCCGGTCGAAACCAGGGCGGCGTTGCGGTCGGGCTTGGCGCTCTCCATCACGAAGTCGGAGCCCGGCAGGCCGACCAGCGCCGCGGTGAAGCGGCCGTCGCGCTGGAAGTAGTAGCCCCAGCCCAGCTTGGCGAAGGCGGTGGTCGACAGGCCGAACAGTGTCATCGTGCTGTCGAGGCGCAGGCCGAGCTCGCTGCGCGCGGTCGTGCCGGCACGCGAGCGCATGCTGACGCCGGCCGCCGCCCCCGTCGCCGAGTCGTATTCCGTGAAGGCTGGGGTGCGCTGGTGCTGTCCGAGCACGGCGGCATAGGGCGAGACCGCGATGCCGCCGAAGCTGGTGAGCTTGTAGGCCGCCTCGAGCCGGCCGTTGAAGATGTCGGAGCGGTACTTCGCCTTGATGCCGAAGGCGCCGAGCGCCGGAATCGCGCGCTGCGTCTCGGTGTCGGCCGAGGCGTAGCCGACCGAGGCGCCGAGCGAGAGATCGCCGATGCGCGTCATGCCGTAGAGGCCGGCCTGCAGTACCTGCGCCTTGGCCGAGCCGAGCTGGTTGCTCAGATTGCTGCGCGCCTCGCCGGCCGAGACGCCGATGCCGACGATCGTATCGGGCAGCACCCGCATGTCGATGCCGAGCGAGACATGGCCGCTGCTGCCTTCGCTGCGATGCGAGCCGATGCGGGCATCGCCGTCGACGCGGCTCTTGCTGCCGTGGATCGCGCCCCAGGCGTTGTAGAGCCGGTCCGGCATGACGCGGGCTGCGGCGAGCGGGCCCTTGCCGGCGGGCAGTTCGGTGGCGGCGTGCGAGGAGGAGAAGGCCACCGCTGCCGGGCCGGGCATGCTCATCGGGTCGCGGCCGGTCGCAGTCGGGTCGAGCGTCGCCTGCAGGAAGCCGTTCGCTGCGACATTGCCCAGCGCGCCGGCATTGCCGTGCACCTCGCCGGTCAGCGTCGAGAGCGCGTTGGCCAGCGCCTGCGGATCCTTGCTGTTGTAGATCGGGAAGAAGGACGAGAGATCCGCGCCGGCGGCGAGCGCACGGTCCATCGCGGCCGCGACCGAGACGCCGTTGAGCGAGGCGGCCGGCAGCTGCTGCGCGGGCTGCGTGGGCTGGCCGGGCTGCGGCGTAACCGGCTGTTCCGGAACGATGATCGGGACGAGCGGCGCGGCCTTGAGCGTGACGTCGACGGTCTTGGCGCCGTACGCCACGGCGCTGGTCACGCCGACGCCGAAGCTGCCCTCCGTGGTGACCTGGCCGAAGGTGCCGGCGCGGCCGCCATCGGCACGCAGGACCGTATAGGGCGTGTCGAAGCGATAGGTTCCGCCGCCGGCGACGATCTGCATGGTGCCGGCCAGTGACGCGGTGCCGCCGACCGAGAGCAGGTCGGCAGAGGGGCCGGCGATCTCGGCGCGGTAGAGCGAATCCGTTGCGAAGCTGACATTGCCGCCGACTCGCAGCGTGCCCACCGAGTTGCCGGGCGCGATCCGTCCGGTCGAGGCGACGGTGACGTTGCCGCCGATCGTGCCGCTGCCGCCGAGCGTCGCGCCGCCGAGAACCGAGACGTTGCCGCCCAGCGAGCCGCCGGCGGCCGTGCCGACGATCAGCGAACCGCCATGGACCGTGGTCGTACCGGTGAAGGCCGCGCCATTGCCCGTCAGGATCGTCGTGCCCGCGACCTGGTGGATGGTGCCGAGGCCCGAGATGGTCGAGGCAAGGGTGAAGTCGGGCGCGGTGTGGTTGAACACCATCGTCCCGGTGCCGTCGTGGAACACGATGCTCGTGGCGTTGACGATGCCCGGCGCGACGGCTGGCGCGCCCATGGCGGCGCCGATGTTGAGCGTGCCCTGGCTGCCCGCGGAATAGGCGAGGCGGACCGCGGCGGTGTTCAGGGTGGCGCCGTTCGAAATGGTCGCCGTGCCGACGCCCTGCCAGCCGATGAGCGTGTAGACGCTGGCGCCGACCGTGGTTCCTGTGCCGTCGATGATGAGCCGGCCGTCCCCGGAGCTGTTGGTGCCGAGGAGGAAGTGGGACGCCGACAGGCTGGCCCCTTGCGTGACGGAGACCGTTCCCGTCGCCCGCACCCCCGTCCACACCTCAGTGGCGGTCATGCTGGTGTTGGCGCCGCGGACGATCAGGTCGCCGCTCGATCCGCTGTCGACCGCGAGGTTGATCCTGCCGACCATCGAGGCTGTGGCACCGCCTTCGACCGTGAAGACGCCGGTGCCGCCCTTGCCGATCTCGGTCGTGTTCTGCGTATTGGTCCATCGTGAGAGCGGGCCGCTGACCGTGACGGTGCCGGAGGCCCCGGCATCGTAGCCGAGCGTGGTCGCCTTGACCGAGGTCGCGCCGCCATCGAGGACCGCGACCACGCCGACGCCGGAGCGGCCGATGAGAAAGGCGTTGTTCGCGTTCACGTTGGAGCCCGAACCGGTGACGACCAGCCTGCCATCGCTGATGCTCCCGGTCGTGGTGTTGCGCTGCATGCCGAGATGGAGGCTCAGATTAGCCGTCACCGAGCTGCCGTCGGCCACCGTGACACTGCCATGGCCGAAGGTGCCGATATTGAGGTAGTCGGCGGTCAGCTGCGAGCCTCCAACGAGCACCACCGACCCGCCTTGGCCCGCCAAGGTGTCGTTGAGGTTGTTGATGCTCTGCTCGCCGATCGAGGCGTTGGTCGCGGTCAGGCTCGCGCCGGCCGACAGCGTCAGCTGCGGGGCAGCGACGCTCCTGTCGAATCCGACGAAGAGATTGTTAACGACCACGGGCGCGCCCGTGCCGTCCAGCCGCGGTGAGTCGCCGAACCCGTTTGCGATGACGACGTTCGAGTTCGGGCTGCTCGGCGCCGCGGTCCAGTTCAGCGGCTGGCGCCAGTTGTCGCCAATGGCGCCGGTCCATTGCGAGGTCTGCGCGACGGCCGGGCTTGCCATGGCCAGTGCGAGCAGGGAACTGCCGCAGAGCGCGGGCAGGGAGAGCGGCCAGGCAGTGCTCCGGTCGGTCATGCGAGTCTGGATCCTGTAGCGATCTAGGCAGTTGAGCCGTTCGGACCGTTGGCATTGTCCCGGGGCGAATATCCGCATCGAGAATGCCGAATCTGCTGGCCGATCGTGACGCCCTGTCCGGTCGTCACGGCCCCGCGCGAATCGATCGGGCGAAACAGCCGCCCCGAGACATTTCGTTGCACGGCTCATTGTCTCGGCGAACGGAAAGTTGCTGACCTTGCGGCATCGTGGCGAGAATGTGGCAGAATGTATCTTGCATGCAACAGCGTCTCAAACGGCCCTCGGCGCCGCGTGCAGGGGGGCGCGCGCAATCGCGCATTCCCCTTTTGCCGGCCATGGTCTAAGCACGCGGCGGCGCCGGGGCAGGGTCCCGGCCAATGTTCGTCGAAGACCGTGCCGATGTCGGGCTCGCCGTGCTGTCGTCAGCGCCGCGGGTCGCGCGCGAGGAGCAGACCATGAGTGACGCCGCCCCGAAGCATCTCTCCAACTCCTTCTTCGGCGCCTCGCTCGCCGACGCCGATCCCGAGATCGCGCGCGCCATCACGCTGGAACTCGGTCGCCAGCGCGACGAGATCGAGCTCATCGCCTCGGAGAACATCGTCTCGCAGGCGGTGCTCGAGGCCCAGGGCTCGGTGATGACCAACAAATACGCCGAGGGCTATCCTGGCCGGCGCTATTACGGCGGCTGCCAGTTCGTCGACATCGCCGAGAAGCTGGCGATCGAGCGCGCCTGCAAGCTGTTCGACTGCCAGTTCGCCAATGTGCAGCCCAATTCGGGCAGCCAGGCCAACCAGGCGGTGTTCATGGCGCTGATGCAGCCCGGCGACACCTTCATGGGCCTCGACCTCGCGGCCGGCGGCCACCTGACCCATGGCGCCTCGGTCAACCAGTCGGGCAAGTGGTTCAACGTCGTGCATTACGGCGTCTGCGTCGTCGACCAGCTGATCGACTACGAGGCGATGGAGCGTCTGGCGGTCGAGCACAAGCCCAAGCTCATCGTCGCCGGCGGCTCGGCCTATGCCCGTCACTGGGACTTCGCCCGCTTCCGCGAGATCGCCGACAAGGTCGGCGCCTATTTCATGGTCGATATAGCCCATTTCGCCGGGCTCGTCGCCGGCGGCGCGCATCCGTCGCCGTTCCCGCACGCCCATGTCGTCACCACCACCACCCACAAGACGCTGCGCGGCCCGCGCGGCGGCATGGTGCTGACAAATGACGAAACCATCGCCAAGAAGGTCAACTCGGCGGTGTTCCCCGGCATGCAGGGCGGCCCGCTGATGCACGTCATCGCGGCCAAGGCGGTGTCCTTCCTCGAGGCGCTGCAGCCCGAGTTCAAGGCCTATGCCCATGCCGTCGTCGCCAACGCCCAGGCGCTGGCCGAGACGCTGAAGGCCAAGGGCTTCGACCTCGTCACCGACGGCACCGACAACCACCTGATGCTGGTCGACCTGCGCTCCAAGAAGCTGACCGGCAAGGCCGCCGAGGCCGCGCTGGGCCGCGCCCACATCACCTGCAACAAGAACGGCATTCCCTTCGATCCCGAGAAGCCGATGGTGACCTCGGGCATCCGCCTGGGCACGCCGGCCGCCACCTCGCGCGGCTTCGGCGTCGCCGAGTTCCGTCAGGTCGGCGAGCTTATCGCCGAGACGCTGGACGGCCTCGCCGCCAATGGCGAGGAGGGCAATGCCGCGGTCGAGCAGGCGGTGAAGGCGCGGGCGATCGCCCTGACGGCGCGCTTCCCGATCTATTGAAGCCGATGCAGGGCAGGGCGGCCGCTCGTGTGGCCGCCCGCCGGGCCCCCTGGCCGGAGAGGTCGTGATGCGCTGTCCCTATTGCGGTTCGCTCGACACCCAGGTGAAGGATTCCCGGCCGACCGACGATCACGCCTCGATCCGGCGCCGGCGCGTATGCCCCGATTGCGGCGGCCGCTTCACCACCTTCGAGCGCGTGCAGCTGCGCGAACTCACCGTGGTCAAGCGCTCCGGACGGCGCGCGCCCTTTGACCGAGACAAGCTCCAGACCTCGATCGACGTGGCGCTGCGCAAGCGCGCGGTGGCGCCCGAGCGGGTGGAGCGCATGGTCAACGGCATCGTGCGCCAGCTCGAAAGCTCGGGCGAGAGCGACATCGCCAGCTCCACCATCGGCGAACTGGTGATGGAAGGGCTGAAGTCGCTCGACGACATCGCCTATGTCCGCTTCGCCTCGGTCTACAAGAACTTCCGCGAGGCGCGCGACTTCGAGCAGATCCTCGGCCAGCTCGGCGGCGAGGATCCCGAGGCCGTGCAGGACAAGACGGCCGCCAGGCCGGCCCCGACGCCGGGCGACGATGGCTGAGGCGGAGAGCGACGACGTCGCCTTCATGCGCCGCGCGCTGGCGCTCGGCGCGCGCGGCCTCGGCCAGACCTGGCCCAACCCCTCCGTCGGCGCCGTCGTGGTGCGCCCCGGGCCGGACGGTCCGGTGGTGGTGGGCGAGGGACATACCCAGCCCGGCGGGCGTCCGCATGGCGAGGCCATGGCCTTCGAGCAGGCGGGGGCGCTCGCGGCGGGCGGCACGCTCTATGTCACGCTCGAACCCTGCTCGCACCGCACCGTGCGCGGCGGCACCCCTTGCGTCGAGCGTACCATGCGCGCCGGCGTCGCCCGCGTCGTCTCGGCCATCGCCGATCCCAACCCGATGATCGCCGGCCTCGGCCACGCCATCCTGCGCACCGCCGGGATCGAGGTGGTGACCGGCGTGCTCGCCGCAGAGGCGCTGCGCAGCCATCGCGGCCATATCCTGCGCGTCACCCAAGGGCGGCC
The DNA here is from genome assembly GCF_039673065.1 of Allobosea sp. TWI1241. NCBI lineage: Bacteria > Pseudomonadati > Pseudomonadota > Alphaproteobacteria > Hyphomicrobiales > Alloboseaceae > Allobosea > Allobosea sp. TWI1241. Next base: position 280,565 of record NZ_JBDJKW010000004.1, read on the forward strand.
CATGGTAACCTTCAAGGTCGCCCGCACCGCCGACGGTTATGCCGGCGGGCCGGGCGGCACGCGCCTCGCGATCTCCTCGCCGGAAGCCGGCGACTGGGTCCACCGCCTGCGCGCCAGCCATGACGCGATCATGCTCGGCATCGGCACCGTGCTGGCCGACGATCCGCTGCTCACGGTGCGCCTGCCGGGGCTGGAGATCCGCTCGCCGGTGCGCGTGGTGCTCGACAGCCGGCTGCGCCTGCCGCTCGCCTCAAAGCTCGTGCGCGGCGCGCAGGACGTGCCCGTCTGGGTTATCGCCGCGGAGGACGCCCCGGTCGCCGCCGAGATCGCGCTCGTCGCCGCCGGCTGCGAGGTCATGCGCGTCGGGCGCGGGCCCGACGGCCAGCTCGATCTGCGTGCGGCGCTGGAGCTGCTGGCGCTGCGCGGCATCACCCGCGTCTTCTCGGAAGGCGGCCCGACCATCGGCGAGCAGCTCGCGCTCGCCGGGCTCGCCGACGAGGTCATCGTCACCACCTCCCCGCAGGCGCTCGGGGCGCAAGGCGTCGTCGCGGTGCGGCCGGGTCTTGCGGCCCTGCTCGCCGATCCCGACATCTACGCCCCGGCGGAGAGCGGTCTCGTCGGCCGCGACAGCTTCCAGCAGTTCACGAGGATCGTCTGATGTTCACCGGCATCGTCACCGCCATCGGCGAAGTCACGCGCGCCGAGGTCAAGGGCCCCAGCCTGCGCCAGTTCGACATCGCCTGCCCGTGGGAGGCATCCGGCATCGAGCTAGGCGCCTCGATCTGCTGCGCCGGCGTCTGCCTCACCGTCACCGCGCTCAAGCCGCGGCCGGACGGTGCGCCGGGCTGCGCCTTCCAGGTCGAGGCCGCGGCCGAGACGCTGGCCAAGACCTCGGTCGCCGACTGGGCGGCCGGCACCCGCATCAATCTTGAGCGCTCGCTGAAGATGGGCGACGAGCTCGGCGGCCATCTGGTGACCGGCCATGTCGACGGCGTCGGCCGGATCCTGAAGATCGACGCGATCGCGCCCGATCCGGACGAGCCCTGGGGCGCGACGGCGCGCTTCCACATCCGTGCGCCGCAGGGGCTCGCCCGCTTCATCGCCGCGAAGGGCTCGATCTGCCTCGACGGCACCTCGCTGACCGTCAACACGGTCGAGGACGACGTCTTCACCGTGCTGCTGATTCCGCACTCCTTCAGCGTCACCACCTGGGGCGAGCGCAAGGTCGGCGACGGCGTCCATGTCGAGGTCGATCTGATGGCCCGCTATGCTGCGCGGCTTGCGGAGGCGCGCCCGGGCGGCTAAAGCCGGCGCCGAGGCACGGCGCCCGATCCGGGGCGTCCGTGTGGCGGGGGGGGGGGGGGGGGGGGGGGGTGTTGGGGGGGGTGGGGGAGACCCAAAAAAGTCGACAA